>CAYSBG010000046.1:0-9780 GCA_964429125.1 uncultured Aliiroseovarius sp. | reverse complement strand
TGGCGCAAGTGGCGGCGATGAGCCGGTTTCACTGGCACCGGGTGTTTCATGCCATGACCGGGGAAACCTGTGCACAGGCAGCACGGCGCATTCGCCTGCATCGCGGGGCGCATTGGCTGTTGGAGAATGACGCGCCAGTGGCCGAAATTGCCCGGCGCTGTGGCTATCCAAGCGCGCAAAGCTTTACCCGCGCCTTTGGTGAGGCATACGGTGTATCGCCCGGCAAATTCCGCAAACGCGGCGGTCTTCAATCCCCGTTTCCCGAGTTCAAGCAAGGAGGTAAGCCTATGTTCCCCACTGAAATCATTACCGCGCCGAAACGGCGTCTGGCCAGCGTACGCTTTGTTGGCCCTTACACCGAGGTCGGCGTGGCGTTTCAAAAGTTGGTTTCGGTATTTTCAGCGCGCAACCTGTGGTCACAGGCGCAGGGCATGCTGGGTATTTACCACGATGACCCGACCTCGGTTGCGCCAGAGGATTTGCGTAGCGATGCGGCAATCGTTGTTGCGGAGGGCTTTGAGATGCCCGAGTCGCTGACGGAATTGCAGGCCCCGTATGGGCGCATGGGCGTGATGCATTTCAAGGGCCCCTATGCCGGCCTGCCCGCCGCCTATGACTACATGTATGGCGCGTGGTTGGCGTCGTCGGGTGAGGAATTGCGCGATGCTCCGGCATTTGAACTCTACCTGAACGACCCGAGCGAAGTTGCGCCGGATGAATTGCTGACCGATGTGTGCATCCCTATCGTGTGACCCATGGAAAAACTTGACTTCAAGAAAGCTGACAAGGCGTTTTACACCGGAAAGCCGGGGCGCTGGGACAGGCTGCGCCTGCCGCCGATGACGTACCTTGCGTTTGACGGGCAGGGTGATCCGAATGGGCCGGAATTTGCCCGCGCTATTGGCGCACTTTACCCGCTGGCCTATGGGGTCAAGTTTTCCCGCAAGGCTGCGGGTGCCGATTTTGTCGTGCCGCCGTTAGAGGCGCTGTGGTGGGCCGAAGACATGGGCGCGTTTGCCGATAACAATCGGCAAGAATGGCGTTGGCGGGCAATGCTCCGGATGCCCGGGCAGGTTGATGCCGACCTTCTGGAAGACGTCTGCGAAGACGTGTTGAAAAAGCAGGCGAAAAAGCCGGACGGCGCCTTAGCCGAAGTGCTGCAAAAGGTGCGTCTTGAACGACTGGAAGAGGGCGAGGTACTGCAAACCCTGTATGTTGGTCCCTATGTTGATGAAGCTCCGGTGCTTGCGGACCTGCATGGGCGGGTGATCCCGGAGGCAGGGCTGCGCCCCATCGGGCGCCACCATGAGATTTACCTGTCGGACGCCCGCCGGGTGGCTCCCGAGAAGCTCAGAACCATTTTACGCCAACCCGTGACCATGGCAACACCATGACTCCGGAAGTCGCCCCGCCTGTGCCTCCTTCGCGCCGCATGCGCGCGAGGGGTTGATGCAAATCAGGCAGTCGATTTTCAGAAAAGCCGCACGTCTGCCGGAAGTTGGCCGCCTTGAAGAAGCCCTGCGCTGGGGGCAGCCCGCTTGTCTGACCGTTGAAACCGGAGCCGGCTCAGCCCTGCGCCTCGGTATTCCCAAATCCGGGGGGTTTGCCCTTTACGTCAATTGCCGTACCAGCCTGATCGCCGATTTTCGCCCAATGGCTCCGGCGGATATGCGCTTTGAAGGGAGCCGCGCGGTGCTGTTCGAAGAAGGCGCAACGATTGATCCTGCCGCTATTTCCTGGCTGATCGCCCGGGCGTTGACCTATCACTTGCGCGGCAAATGACCGATCCGAGCAAGACCATTGAAAACTGCGCGAATTCCGCCAATAGTAGGGTATCCATATTCAACAAAGGAACTTCTCATGCGTTTCATCCTACCTGGCCTGATCCTGTTCACCCTTTCCCTTCCCGCCGCAGCGCAGCAGGTGGATTTTGGGGATGATGCCAGCATGTGGGCCAATGATGGGCAATGTGATGACAAGCGGTTTTCCGGGCCGGGTATGACGACGACTATCTTGCTGGAGTCAGATATTGGCCACGATGCGACCGACTGCCGTACGGCATTTCAGGCCGGGCAGATTCAACTGGCCAATGCCGGCGGGCAAACAAGTGTGGAGCCGCCCGTGGTTGTAACGCCGCCGGAAACCACTTCGGGAGGGTTTGGGCAGAGCAACGGCGGCAAGTTTGACCGGGTGCAGGGCGGTGGCATGTCGACTCCGCCGGCCATGAGCGAAATCATTATCGACGGTATCCGTTTTGGCGATGACAGCGGTTCGGTTGCCAATGACGGCGAATGTGATGACCGCCGCTTCTCGGGTCCGGGTATGGCACAGCGTTTGTCGTGGGAGAATATGGCCCGCGACGCATCCGACTGTTCCTCACTGTATCGGTCCGGTGCGGTATATTTGTGGGAAGAGCAAAGCGCGCAATTGGCGACTGCCTGCCAGGCCATCGACTTTGGCGATGACAGCGGCGAGTATCCGAACGATTATGAATGCGACGACTACCGCTTTGAAGGGCGCGGGGTCGGCATGCACTTGTTCTCTGGCGCATCGGGGACCGACGCCTCTGACTGCAGCCGGTTGTGCGACTACGGAATGCTAAGCCTGCGCGACTATCGCTGACATGATAAAAAAGGGTGGGCATATTGCCCACCCTACGCGGTCTTGCTGAAAACCCTGCGGCCGTTGCCCCGTGGTTCAGCCGTTTCCAGCTATCATTTCCGCCGTGTGGACGATCACCTCGGCCTGTTTGATCGAGGCGATGTCGATCAGCTTGCCTTTGTAAGTTGTTGCCCCCTGACCTTCGGACTTGGCCTTTTCCATGGCGGCGATGATTTCGCGGGCCTCGGCGACGGCCTCATCTGACGGTGTGAACACGGAATTGGCCAGCTTGATCTGCTTGGGGTGGATGGCCCATTTACCGACCATCCCTAACGTTGCCGAGCGACGCGCCTGGGCGATATAGCCGTCATCGTCCGAGAAGTCGCCAAATGGCCCATCCACCGGCAACACCCCATGGGTGCGACAGGCAGCGACGATCTTGGCCTGTACCCAATGCCACGGGTCGGCCCAGTATTGCTGGCCCTCGTGATGCATATAGTAGTTTTCCTGCGTGCCGCCGATTCCCGTGGTTTGCATGCCCATGGAGGCGGCGAAATCCGCAGCACCCAGGCTCATCGCCTGTAGACGCGGGCTGGAAGCGGCGATCTCCTCGGCATGGGCGACACCGGCTGCGGTCTCGATGATCACCTCAAACGAAATACGTTTTTTGCGCCCCTTGGCGGCTTCGATCGCGCTGACCAGCGCGTCCACCGCATAGATATCGGCGGCATTGCCCGCCTTGGGGATCATGATCTGATCCAGCCGTTCGCTGCCATTTTCCAACAGCTCGACCACGTCCCGATACCACCACGGGCTGTCCAGGCCGTTGATGCGCACGCTCAGGTACTTGTTGCCCCAGTCGACGTCATGTGTTGCGGCGATCACGTTGGCACGCGCGCTGTCCTTTTCGTCCGGGCCAACGCTGTCCTCCAGGTCGAGGTTGATCACATCCGCCTGCGAGGCGGCCATTTTGACGAACAATTCCGGGCGCGAGCCGGGGCCGAATAATTGGCAACGATTTGGGCGGGCGGGGGCGGGTGGTTGCGTGCGAAAGGACATGGGCTTCTCCGGTAATGATATGTCGCGATTGTTCTGTTTTCGGATAGATTATTGCGGCGCCACTCGCAAGGCGTTTGTATGCAACAGTATATAAGCTGGTCGGAACCGCGCAAAATTAGAACCATCGAGGGTACGGGACGGAAATATTCGAATAATAATTCGAAAAACTCCTTGCAGACGCAATAGCCTTCGAAAAACTCTCCGCCGGACGGGCCAGGTTGCGAGGCAATACCTTCCGAACCTGTGCATATTCCCGCCGGATACTACGGGGGCTATCATGATCAAAACACCATATCTGCTGTTTCTGGGCGATGCGCCCGACCAATTGGCCGCAAAAGTGGCGCAGGGCATCAAGGATTGGCGCCCGGAAAACGCGGTGGGGCAGTACCGGATGGAGGGCTGTGGCGCCGACCTTGGCCTGGCTGATATGAGCCTGACCGAGGCCAAGGCCGCAGGGGCAAAAACTCTGGTGATAGGCGTGGCCAATCGCGGCGGCATCATCTCCAAGGAATGGAAAAAAGTTCTGGTGGCGGCGTTGGAGGAGGGCTTTGATCTGGCCTCGGGCCTGCACAACCTGCTGAGTGAAGAGCCGGATCTGGTGGCGGTTGCCAAGGCCTGTGGCCAGGCGTTGCATGACGTGCGTGTGCCGGAAGTGGATTATCCGATCGCCAGCGGCAAGAAACGTCGCGGTCTGCGGTGTTTGGCCGTCGGGACGGATTGCTCGGTTGGCAAGATGTACACGGCATTGGCGATGGACCGGGAGATGCGCGCGCGGGGTATGAAGGTGAGCTTTCGCGCCACAGGGCAGACCGGCATCCTGATCACCGGCGACGGCGTGCCGCTGGACGCGGTGATTGCCGATTTCATGGCCGGGGCGGTCGAGTGGTTGACGCCGGACAACGATGCCGACCACTGGGACCTGATCGAGGGGCAAGGCAGCTTGTTTCATGCCTCTTATAGCGGTGTGACCATGGCCTTGATCCATGGCGGCGCACCGGATGCGTTGATCCTGGCGCACGAGCCGACGCGCGAGCACATGCGCGGCCTGCCGGACTATACGCCGCCCAGCCTTGAGGCGCTGCGCGATCTGGTCCTGCCAATCGCCCGGGTGGTGAACCCCGGGGCTAGGGTTGTCGGCATCTCAATCAACTCCCAGCATATGAGCGCTGCCGAAGCAGAAGCCTATTGCGCCGAGACCGAGGCGCGCATGGGCTTGCCCACGACAGATCCGTTCCGCTTTGGCCCCGGCAAGTTGGTGGACGCGCTGGCAAATTTCTGAAACGCTGGACGTGATCACAGGGCGGGAGCCTCCGGCGGGAGTATTTTGGGAAAGATGAAAGGGCAGGCGATGCGGGTTTGCATAACGCGGGACGTTTTTCGGCTGGCGCAGGTGTTTACCATTTCACGCGGGAGCCGGACCGAGGCCAAGGTGCTAACGGTTCGGATTTCTGAAGGTGAGTTTGAGGGCTGGGGCGAGTGTGTGCCCTATGCACGCTATGGGGAAACCATGGAGAGCGTTGAGGCCGAAATGCGTGGCCTGCCGCAGCGGTTTGATCGCGCCATGGTGCAAGAGTTGCTGCCTCCGGGGGCAGCCCGCAATGCGGTCGATTGTGCGCTCTGGGACCTGGAGGCGAAGCGCGCTGGCAAACGCGTGTGGGAGCTTGCCGGGTTGGCCGCACCGGGGCCGGAAATCACCGCCTATACACTGTCGCTGGCCGAGCCTGCCGAGATGCAGGCGCAGGCAGCGAAAAACGCCTTTCGCCCGCTGCTCAAGATAAAACTGGGCACGCCGGACGATATGGCGCGGCTGGAGGCAGTTCGGGCCGGGGCGCCGGCGAGCCGGATCATTGTTGACGCAAACGAGGGATGGTCGCCGGAAGTTTATGCCGATCTCGCCCCCCATCTTGTGCGCCTTGGGGTTGGGCTGGTTGAGCAGCCCTTGCCAGCCGGGGACGACGACGCGCTGCTGGGGATGGAGCGCCCGGTGCCGGTCTGTGCGGACGAGGCTGCCCATGACCGCGCCAGCCTGCCCGCGCTCAAGGGCAAATACGATGTGGTCAACATCAAGCTTGATAAAACCGGCGGGCTGACCGAGGCGTTGGCATTGAAGCAAGCGGCGATGGCTGAGGGCTACCGCCTGATGGTTGGCTGCATGGTTGGCAGCTCGCTGGCCATGGCGCCGGCCACATTGCTGGCCCAGGGCGTGGCCTATACGGACCTCGACGGCCCGCTGCTTCTGGCCGAAGACCGGGAGCACGCATTGAAATTCAGTGATGCCGGGGTCTATCCGCCCGATGCGGCATTGTGGGGGTAAGGGCGTATGAAGCAAACTACACTGCCCCAAAACCGGATGCGAAATCTCCACTCGGGGCCGATATCCGGTTTATCATGGCCCGGTGACCATGCAGCCACACCTATCCAGGGGCGTGGGAGGCAAGTATCTGGTGTATGACCGCGATCTTCCCTTGACGCCCGCAGTGCAAAACCCAAGAACAGGGCAAACACCTTTTATAGGAGAAACCTGATGAGCCGCACAGTTTACCTGAATGGAGAATACCTGCCGGAGGGTGAAGCCAAGGTCTCGATCTTTGACCGCGGCTTTCTGATGGCCGACGGGGTGTATGAGGTGACCAGCGTGCTGGGTGGCAAGTTGCTCGACTTTGACGGTCATGCGGTACGGCTGGAACGTTCGATGCGCGCGCTTGATATGGTCAGCCCGATTACCAAGGAAGACCTGCTGGTGGTGCATCGCGAGTTGGTGCGGCTGAACAATATCGACGAGGGCATGATCTATTTACAGATCACCCGTGGCGCGCCGGGTGACCGCGATTTTGTGTTTCCCGACCCGGCAACGACCCCGGCAACGATCGTTTTGTTCACCCAGAACAAGCCGGGCATGGCCGACAACCCGGCGGCGAAAACCGGGATCAAGGTGATCTCTATCGAGGACCAGCGCTGGGGACGGCGCGATATCAAGACGGTGCAGCTTCTGTATCCGTCCATGGGCAAGATGATGGCCAAGGCGGCCGGGGTGGATGATGCGTGGTTGGTTGAGGACGGTAAAGTTACCGAGGGCACCTCGAACAACGCCTATATTGTCAAGGATGGCAAGATCATCACCCGCGAGCTGTCCACCGATATCCTGCACGGGATCACGCGCAAGGCGGTTCTGCGTTTTGCCAAAGAGGCGCAGATGGTGGTTGAGGAACGGGCCTTTACCATTGCCGAAGCACAAGCGGCAGACGAAGCATTCATTACTTCTGCCAGTACCTTTGTCATGCCGGTGATCGAGGTCGATGGCGCCCCCTTGGGCAATGGCAGCCCGGGCCCGGTTGCCCGGCGTTTGCGCGAAATCTATCTTGAGGAAAGCCTGAAAACGGCGATCTGACGCTGAGTCCCGATTTTTCCCATATCGCGCCCACGAAATTCTCGCTAAACGCATTGCTGATTTAAGCCATGGGTTACGCGGGAGGATGAATGCGCAAGCTGTTGGGGGGGGTGGTTCTGGTCCTGGGAACAGGATTGCTGGGCTATTGGGCGATGAATAGCCATGCCAGACGTATCGAGCATGCTGTGGAACAGGGGGCGGCCCAGGTGGTTGCCGATACGGTTCATGGGATCAAGACCCGGGTTTCCGGGCGGGACATTCTTGTTTCCGGTTTCGCCGATGACCGGGCCGAGCATGACCGCGTGTTGTCTGGTTTGCAGGCGGTCGCGGGGCGTCGGGTGATTGATGACCATCTGCAGATCCTTGCCCAGGCATCCCCCTATGAGTTCAGCATCAGCCGATCGGGGATGGATGCGCATTACGCCGGAAACATACCTACGGAATTGGCGCGCGATGCGCTCGCCGCGGTGATCGGGCATTCCGGCGCTGGTGAATTGAAGCTGGCCTCGGGGATGCCGGACTCGAGCTGGCTGGATGTTGCGCTGCAGGGCAAACGTGCTTTCGATCTTTTGGAAAACGGCGACATGCTGCTTTCGGACCGATTCCTGACAGTGGCCGGGCAGGCGCAAACGCCGGTCGAGCGTGATGCGGCAATTGCTTTGCTGAGCAATTTGCCGGACGGCTATTCGTTCATCGCTTCGATCAGCGTTCTGGTACCTCTTGCCACGCCCTACATTTTCGAGGCCACGAAAACCAACCAGGGGCTGCGCCATTCCGGCAATGTCCCGGATCAAACGACGCGCGAGAAGTTTGCCACCTTTATGGGTCCAGATGCGGATGAACTGACGCTGGCTATCGGCATGCCAGATTCCGAATGGCCGGATGTCGTTGGCACGGCTTTGCAAGCGCTCGACCAGCTTGAAGTCGGCGAAATGCGCATGGAAGACCGTGCAATCTATCTGACCGGTACGGCGCGCACGCCGATTGAGCAAGAAGCGGCACGAGCCATGCTAACGGCATTGCCCGAGGGCTACACCGCCCGAACCGAAATTACCGCGCTGGATGACGGCAACCCGGTTGCCTATTCGATCACATACAGTGGTGACAATGGCGCCATGATTACCGGCAAGCTGCCCTATGGTGCGGATAAAGCGAGTATTGCCCAGGCGTTGGGTGTCGCTGATATTGCCGGAATGCCGACCAGCGCGGGCATTGGTGGCCGGGGCGATGCCGACCGCCTGCACGCAACTCTCGGCGCGCTCGAAATGGTAGTTGGCGACATCGAGACGCTGGAGCTATCGCAGAACCCAGACGGCCAGAGCCTATCGCTGATGCTGCGCCCCGGTGCAGACGCCGAGGGTGTGCGCAAGACCCTTGGCGAAACCCTCGCTCAAGGGGTGGTTTTGAGCGTGGCGGCCTTGCCAGAGCCAGAGGCGGCGCCAGTGTTGCAAACCGCATCGGAAAAACCGCTACTTGGGCCGCAAGCGGGTGACATGCGCTACAATGGTGCGCTTGGTCTGGAGCAGGTGTTCCGCAACGGCACCTGGGCGCTGTCCCCGGCATTTCAGCCTGACAAGGATAGCTGCACCAACCTGACCAACAATGTGTTGGCCAAACAACGGGTTGTGTTCCTGACCGGCAGCGCCGAGTTGGACCCGCAATCAACACGCACCATCGAAAACCTCGCGGCGGCGCTTCAGGGGTGTCTTGGATCAGAAGACCTGCGTGTCGAAATCGGTGGCCACACCGATAGTGATGGCGCCGAGGAGGCAAATTACCTGCTTGGCAAACAACGGGCGCAAGCTGTGGTGGCGGCGCTCGCGGCTCTTGGCGTACCGAAAGGGCGGATCGTGGCGGTAGGCTATGGCGAAAGTGAGCCGATTGCCGACAATGCCACCGCGCAAGGCAAGGCACAAAACCGGCGCACCTCTTTCAAATGGTTCACGCTGGATTGATCAATAGACAGGGAGACGGGCATGTTTCGTGAATGGGGATTTTTATTGGGCGAAATCTGGGTGCTTTTGGCGCTGGCGGCGTTGGTCGGGCTGATAGCCGGTTGGCTGTTCTGGGGCCGCCGCCCCGAGTCCGGATTGGATACCGGTATCACGGATCGATTGCGTGCTGATCTGGAGGCTTGCAGAGCGCAAGCCAGTGAGAAAGATAGCCGTATCGCGGTCTTGAGCGCGGAAATCGACGCTTGCCGCAGCGCCGCGCAAGCATCGGAAATCGTAGCCGACGATCGCGATCTTGACGGCGACGGCATTATCGAGGGCACGGGCGAAGGCACCCGACCAGAAGCGCTGGAGGGACCGCGCCCAGGCGGAGCCGACGACCTCAAGCGGATCAAGGGTATTGGCCCGAAAATGGAAAAGCTGTGCAATTCCCTTGGTTTTTACCATTTTGACCAGATCGCTGGTTGGTCCGATCAGGAGGTCGCCTGGGTTGACGCCAATCTTGAGGGCTTCAAAGGGCGGGTAACCCGTGACGACTGGGTGGCACAGGCCAAGGTGTTTTCGACAGGTGGAGAGACTGCATTCTCAAAGAAAGTTGACAAAGGCGAGGTATATTAGGGCCTGTCGCACCTTATCAGATTCCGGCATTCGGCCGGCGGGGCGAGGCAGCGTTTGCGCAGCAAAGGCGTTCGCCCTGCCGGACGCATTCGATTTGGTGCGACAGGCCCTAGGGCCTGTCCTCATTTACCTTGCGCCCCCGGTTTCAGTCATTTTCCGCCA
>CAYSBG010000045.1:0-9832 GCA_964429125.1 uncultured Aliiroseovarius sp. | reverse complement strand
GGTGAAGCCAGACAGGAAGTGGTACATCGCCTGGGCCGGGGTCAGCCGGGCAATCGGCGGCAGCACGCCAAAGCTGTCACAGGTCAGCATGATGACGTTCTTGGGATGCCCGCCCAGAGAGGTTTCGGAGGCGTTGGAGATATAATGCAACGGATAGGCGCAGCGCATATTGGCGGTCAGGCTATCGTCCTCAAAGTCGAGCGTGCGGGTTTCCTCGTCGTAGACCATGTTTTCGACGATGGTGGCAAATTTTGCGGTTGTGGCATAGATTTCGGGCTCGGCCTCGGCAGAAAGGTTGATGGTCTTGGCATAGCAGCCGCCTTCGAAATTGAAGATGCCGTGATCCGACCAGCCATGTTCGTCATCACCGATCAGAACCCGCGAGGGGTCTGCCGAAAGCGTCGTCTTGCCTGTGCCGGACAGGCCGAAAAAGACCGCCGTGTCGACCGGGTTGCCCGGGGCGTGATTGGCCGAGCAATGCATCGCCATGATGCCTTTACCGGGCAGGATATAATTCAGCAGGGTAAAGATCGACTTCTTGTTTTCGCCTGCATATTCGGTGCCGCCGACCAGGATCAGCTTTTTGGCAAAGTTCAGCACGATCACGGTTTCCGAGCGGCACCCATGGCGGGCGGGATCGGCCTTGAAGGAAGGCGCGTTGATCAGGGTGTATTCGGGGACAAAGCTCTCAAGCGCGCTGCGTTCTGGCCGACGTAGCATGGTGCGGTTGAACAAGGCATGCCAGGCCAGTTCGGTGATCATGCGCACGTCCAGGCGATGCTCGGGATCGGCGCCGCCAAACAGGTCCTCGACAAACACGTCGCGCCCTTTCAGATGGGTCAGCATGTCGGCGTGGAGTTGGTCAAATGCGCCCGGCTCCATCGGCGGGTTGTTTTCCCACCAGATCGTGTCCTCCACATCCGGGGTCCGCACGACGAATTTGTCCTTGGGCGAGCGTCCCGTATGCTTGCCGGTCGATACCAGCAAAGTGCCGCCATTGCCCAGATGCCCCTCGCCGCGTTTGAGCGCCTGCTCCAGCAGGTCGGGCTCCAAAAGGTTGTAGTAAATGTGGCCGACCCCCTCGATGCCCTGATCTTCGAGTTTCAGGTTGGGGTTCACGCGTCCGGTTTCCATGCTCTTTTCCTCAGGCTGAATGCAATTGTATGCGCTCGTGCCCCGCTATAACACTTCATCGCCGTCTGAGAAGGGGCACTTTGGTGCGTTAGCGATACCACGCCGAATGTTTGCGCAATCAGAGGGGGAATTCGCGCCGAGAAAAAGCCAAAGCAGGAAAAATCCGCCCGGAGTGAGACATATTAGCCATTATTTACCCTTTTTGTTCTTTGATCAGAGAAGCCGAAGAGGTGATTCGTACAAATAAGTTGATTTTCTGTGACAAAAACGGAACAATGCCGGAAAAGAAAATAAAAATGAGCAGTAAAAGGAACCTCATATGTCGAGGATAGCGTTGGTCGACGACGACAGGAATATCCTGACGTCGGTCTCTATGACTCTGGAAGCCGAAGGCTTTGAAGTCGAGACATATAATGACGGGCAAACGGCTTTGGCCGCTTTCTCAAACCGGATGCCGGATATGGCGGTGCTGGACATCAAGATGCCGCGCATGGATGGGATGGATCTGCTGCAACGCCTGCGGCAGAAGACCTCTAACTTGCCGGTGATTTTCCTGACCTCCAAGGATGATGAAATTGACGAGGTTCTGGGCCTGCGCATGGGCGCCGATGATTATGTGAAAAAGCCGTTTTCTCAGCGCCTGCTGGTTGAACGTATCCGGGCGCTTCTGCGTCGCCAGGAGGCGATCGCATCTGACGGCACTGACGCGCCAGAGGAAAGCGCAATCATGGAGCGGGGTGAGTTGACCATGGACCCGCTGCGCCACGCGGTGACATGGAAAGGCAACGATGTGTCGCTGACCGTGACCGAGTTCCTGCTGTTGCAGGCACTGGCGCAACGGCCTGGATTTGTCAAAAGCCGCGATCAGTTGATGGATGTCGCCTATGACGATCAGGTATATGTCGATGACAGGACAATTGATAGCCACATCAAACGGTTGCGTAAGAAAATGCGTTCGGCAGATCCGGAGTTTTCGGCGATCGAGACGCTATATGGCATCGGTTACCGCTATAACGAGGAATAAGCGGGTCGCCGATTGACAGGAATCTCGCCAAGGGGGTTGTCGTGCGGGATACGAGGCAAACAAACAATACCAGCTCGGATGTCGTGCTGGGCGAAGACTGGGTTAATGGCCCGGCTGATAAAAACCGTGAGTTGATGGCACGCCGGTCGCGACGGGGCTTCGTTTCGATCAACCGCTCGCCGTTGGCGCGTAAAATCATTACGTTCAATCTGCTCGGACTTATCGTGCTGGTTGCCGGGGTTCTGTATCTGAACCCGTTTCGCGACAGTCTGGTTTTTCAACATGAACGCGGCCTGGTGGCTGAGGCCGAGTTGATCGCCGACGTGTTCGAGCTGGTCAGCGCGGATGGCGGCCTGCCGGGCGCGGATGCGGTGGGGGAAACCCTTGCGGCGCTGGACTTGCGCGATGGCAGCGAAATATTCGTTTTTGATGTGGAAGGCAGCTTCCTCGGGGGAACGCTTGGCGTGGCCCGCACGCCGCTTGCGCCGGTTGAAGGCTTGCAGCGCCAGGAACGAACCAATCTTATAACCGGTTGGCTGAACTGGGTGTGGGAGAAAGCAGCGGGGCTTTTGAAACCCGGCGGGCGTGATGTGGACGTCCGCTTTAGCCTGGAGGCGCGGGCGCAATCGCTGGTCGCGGATGCGGTGGCCGGGGGCACAAGGATCGACAATGGACAGCGGCCTGATGGCGGCACGCTATTTACCGTGGCAACTCCGATAATGCTTGGTGGCATGCCGGTTGGTGCCGTGGTCGTGGCCTCGGCCGATGGCGCGCTGGATGATCTGGTACGCAGCGAGCGCGAGCAGGTTTTGCAAATGTTTGTCATCGCAATTCTGGTTTCCATCGGGCTGAGCCTTTTGCTCGCTTCGACCATTGCCAACCCGCTTTCCGATCTGGCTGCGGCGGCGGAAATTGGCCGTGACAAGAATGCCGGCAAGGTGAACCCGGGGCGCGTGCGTATTCCTGATCTGGCAGGGCGCCCGGATGAGATTGGTCGTCTGTCAACCGCATTGCGTGGCATGGTCAGCGCGCTATATGACCGGATCGACGCCAACGAACAATTTGCCGCCGATGTGGCCCATGAGATCAAGAATCCCCTGGCATCCCTGCGCTCGGCGGTGGGGACAATGCGGGTGGCCAAACGGGAGGATCAACGCGAAAAGCTGTTGAATGTGATAGAACACGACGTGCGGCGGCTTGACCGTCTGGTCAGCGATATTTCCAATGCATCCCGGTTGGACAGCGAGTTGGTCAAGGAGGACGAAGAAAGCTTTGACTTGCTGAAAATGCTGCGTAACCTGACCGATTACCTGGGCGAAGAGGCGGCAAGAAAGGAAGTTGATTTCATCACCGACCTGCCCGCCGATCCGATCGCGATCAATGGGCTGGAGGCGCGGCTGGCACAGGTGTTTGTCAACCTGATCACCAACGCCTTGTCGTTCTGCGATGAAGGCGATGCGATCCGGGTTTGGGCGCGGCAACGTGAAAACCGGGTGTTGGTGGTTGTCGAAGACACCGGGCCGGGCATTCCGGATGGGGCGCTGACCAAAATTTTCAAACGCTTCTATAGCGAGCGGCCGGAAAACCAGTTCGGCAACAATTCCGGGCTGGGACTGGCGATTTCCAAGCAGATTGTGGAAGCGCATGGTGGGGTGATCTGGGCGGAAAACATTCGCCCGACGGATGCGGATATCACCTCGGAGCCGTTGGGCGCGCGGTTCATCGTCGGGCTGCCCGTTTGAGCGCGGACGCGGCTGAAACCACAAAACAATTGCATGCGAGCTGCGTTGCTTTCGAACAAAAAGCCGTGCTGATCGCGGGTGCGTCCGGGAGCGGGAAATCTACGCTGGCGCTGGAATTGCTCGGGTTGGGCGCAAGGTTGATTGCCGACGATTTAACCACGGTCGAGCGGCAAGGGAGGCGGGTGTTTGCACTGGCACCGCCGCGCCTGCGAGGGGTGATCGAAGCCCGCAATGTCGGGCTAATTCGGGCGCCGTTTTTGGCTCGCGCACAGGTCTGCCTAGTGGTCGACCTGGAAAAGAACGAGCCTGAACGCCTGCCGCACAATCACGTGACTGACCTACTGGGCCTGCGCGTAGAAACCATATACAAGGTCGAGGCCAGCCATTTTCCGGCGGCGATCAGGAACTTGGTGTTATTCGGACGATATGCATGAGCGCTGACAATATCCAGAAAATGGTCATTGTGACCGGACCTTCGGGGGCCGGGCGTTCGACTGCGATCGCGGCGCTGGCCGATATGGGGTATGAGGTGATCGACAACATGCCCTTGCGCCTGATCCCGCGCCTGTTGTCCGGCCAGCCGCTTGCCCAGCCTTTGGCGTTGGGTGTGGATGCGCGCACCCGGGATTTTTCCCCGGCACATGTGCTGGCGATGATCGAGGATTTGGGCGCGCGCGGTACGGTCAGCGTCGAGTTGCTGTATCTGGATTGTCAGCCGGAAGTATTGCTGCGCCGCTTTTCCGAGACCCGCAGACGCCACCCCCTGGCGCCATCCGGAAGCCCGGAGGACGGTATCCGCGAGGAACTGGCGCTAATGGTCCCGCTGCGGACCCGAGCGGATATTCTGGTAGATACCAGCGGGTTAAGCCCGCATCAGTTACGCCAGGAATTGAGTTCCCGCCTGAAACGGGAGGATGGCGCCGGGCTGGCTGTCAGCGTGCAGTCATTTTCATTCAAACGCGGTGCGCCACGCGGGCTGGACATGGTTTTTGACGTGCGGTTTTTGCGCAACCCCCATTGGGATACCGAATTGCGCCCATTGACCGGGCTGGAGCCGGAGGTGGCTGCCTATATTGGCGAGGATCCGATGTTGGCGCGGTTCGAGGAACAGCTATTTGGCATGGCCCAGGAATTGTTGCCGGCGTTTGAACGTGAGGGAAAATCATACCTTGCGATTGGTATTGGCTGCACTGGTGGGCAGCACCGCAGTGTTCTTGTTGCAGAAAAACTCGGCAAGGTACTTGCAGAGGCCGGGTGGCAAGTGTCAACTAGGCATCGGGAACTCTCGAGGCGCGCCAGTTCTGCGGCGGGCCATACTAGCCGGGGTAAGAGCGCGTGATTGGCATTGTGATCGTCGCCCATGGGGGGCTGGCCAGGGAATACCTGTCAGCAATGGAGCATGTTGTCGGCAAGCAACATGGTATCCGTGCGATCCCGATTGCGGCAGATTGCGACCGCGAGACCAAGCGTGCGGAGATCATCGAAGCGGCAAATGATGTCGATCAGGGCGACGGTGTTGTCGTGGTGACCGATATGTTTGGCGGCTCGCCTTCGAACCTTTCGTTGCCGGCCTGTTGTAAACAGAACCGCAAGATCCTGTATGGCGCAAATCTGCCGATGCTGGTCAAGCTGGCGAAATCACGCCATAAGAGTGTCGATGCCGCCACCGTGGCGGCGATGCATGCCGGACGCAAATACATCAACTGTATCGACGGGTGTTGGGAGAGCCAGAAGTGAGTGGAGATTTGGTTAAATCCATTGAAATCATTAATGAAAAGGGACTGCATGCGCGCGCCTCGGCGAAATTTGTCGAGGTGGTCGAGGCCCATGATGGCCACGCTTTGATCCGTAAGGACGGGATCGAGGCTGACGGCGACAGCATCATGGGGTTGTTGATGCTGGCCGCATCCAAAGGTACCTCTATCGAGGTCGAGACAAGCGGTGACGAAGCGGTTAAGCTTATGGCGGCACTGGAAGCTTTGGTGGCCGGGAAATTTGGAGAAGAGGCATAGAGGGTCGGGTGGAGGAAAAGAACACAACCGGCTTGGCGCCTCATCCTGTGCGCGAGATCCGGCAAAGGCCGGGGACCGGGCCCGATGGGCGCTATAACCGGCGCTCGCTGACCTATGCCAACAGCTTTGACAATGCTTTTCAGGCAACAGTCATTCGCGCCCTCGAATGGCTCACTGGCAAAATCACCCTGTTGAAGATGATTCGCAAATTCGAAAAGCGTGGCGCACCGCAAGGCTCGGCAATTTGGCAAGCCTGCCTGGACATCATGGAAATTGATGTGAAGACCCCGGACACGCAGGTCGAAAACATTCCGCGTGAAGGGCCGTTGGTGGTGGTTGCCAACCATCCGCACGGGTTGGTCGATGGCATGGTCATGGCCGACCTGATCAGCAGACGGCGTGATGATTACAAGATTTTGGTGCGTGCGTTGCTGACCGGGTTGGATGAGGTTGCATCGCAATACCTGATTTCTGTGCCCTTTCCCCACGATGCAGAGGCACAGAAGAAACTGGTCACCATGCGCGCCGAAGCGATGGCACAGCTAAAGGCAGGCGGTGTCGTTGCGTTGTTTCCATCGGGCGTCGTTGCCTCGTCCAACTCGATGCTGGGCAAGGCCGAGGAGGCCGATTGGAACGTGTTTACCGCGCAGTTGATTCGCAGGTCGGGCGCAAAGGTCGTGCCGGTTTTCTTTCCGGGTGCCAACAGCCGCGCCTATCAGATGGCCAACCGGGTTTCCTCGACCTTGCGGCAGGGATTGTTGCTACACGAGATCGTCAAATCCTGTCACGGCAATCAGGCGCCGGTCGTTGGCGAAGTGTTGACCGACGCGCAGATGGCGATGTTGAAAAGTGATCCGCGCGGGTTCATGGCCTGGTTGCGTCAACACACTCTGGACCTTGGAACAAAGGCGTAGCCCACCTACCGCGTCGGCACCGGCTGATCCCCCCGATAATCGTAAAACCCGCGTCCGGTCTTGCGACCCAGCCAGCCGGCCTCGACATATTTGGTCAGGAGCGGGCAGGGACGGTATTTTGTGTCGGCCAGGCCGTCATGCAGCACGTTCATGATTGCCAGACAGGTATCAAGCCCGATAAAATCGGCCAGTTCCAATGGCCCCATCGGATGATTGGCCCCGAGTTTTAGCGATGTGTCGATGGAAAGCACGCTGCCAACCCCCTCATAGAGGGTGTAGACGGCTTCGTTGATCATCGGCATGAGGATGCGGTTAACGATGAATGCGGGGAAATCCTCGGCCGGGGCGGCGGATTTCCCCAGCGCTTCGACCACGCCCAGGCAGGCCTGGTAGGTGTCTTCGTTTGTGGCGATCCCGCGGATCAGTTCGACCAGTTTCATCACCGGCACCGGGTTCATGAAGTGAAAGCCCATGAATTTCTCGGGCCGATCGGTGCGTGACGCAAGCCGGGTAATCGAGATTGACGAGGTGTTGGAGGTAAGAATCGTGTGCGGCCTGAGATGCGGTAGCAAGTCCTCGAAAATCGCGTTTTTCACGGTTTCCCGTTCAGTCGCGGCCTCTATGACAAGGTCGGAAGGCCCAAGATCGCTCAGCGTCAGCGTGGTAGAAATACGCGCCATTGCGGCATCCCGGTCGCCGACGGAAATTTTATCGCGGCTGACCTGGCGGTCCATATTGCGCTGGATGAGTGCCAGCGCCTTGTCCAGACTTTCCTGGCTGATGTCGTTCATCAGGACATCATAGCCTGCCTGCGCAAGAACGTGCGCAATACCATTGCCCATCTGACCGGCGCCCACGACGCCCACTGTCTTGATCTCCATAGCCGCTCCTTTCCTCTGTGCCCGCATGGCGAGGTTAACAGGAAAAGCAGTATTTTATCTTTAGCGATTTGGAAACATCTGTCTGCGAATCTCTTCAGTGGGTGAAATGAATGGAGTGGGTGGAATGGCCTTCGAAAATCCGGGCGTGGGCGCCCTTGATTACTATCCGTGTCGCTATGGCAAATCGAAATTGTTGTTTCGTGGGCCAAAGCGAAAACTGGACCAACCGTATGTGGCGGTGCTGGGCGGGACCGAGACATATGGAAAATTTTGTGCGCGACCTTATCCGTCCTTGCTGGAGGAGCGGCTGGATCATACGGCGGTCAACCTTGGCTGTGTGAACGCCGGGGTTGACGTGTTTTGCGCCGAGAAAACGATCGTTGACATATGTGGTGATGCCGCAATGACGGTGGTTGAAATCACCGGCGCGCAGAACCTGTCAAACCGGTTTTATGCGGTGCATCCGCGGCGCAATGACCGGTTCCTGCGCGCTTCGAACCTGCTCAAGACCATTTACCGGGAGGTTGATTTCACCGACATCAATTTTACCCGGCATCTGCTCAAAGTGTTGTGGGAAGCAAGCCCGGACAAATTCGCCATGGTCGAAGCCGAACTGAAAGAGGCCTGGAGCGGGCGGATGAAGCGACTGATCTCGCGGCTTGATGGCAAGGTCGTGTTGTTATGGCTGGCGGACCATCCGCCGGAGCCGTCCAGGGCATACACGCCGGACGATCCCGACCCGCTTTTCGTCGACCGTGATATGGTCGAGGCCTTGCGCCCCTTTGCCCGAGGTGTTGCCGAAGTGGTGATAGATCGGCCCCAGATCATCGAAGGGCGCGCCGGGTTGGTGCATGGCGAGGTCGAGGCGCCGGTGGCGGCGGAAATGTTGGGCACCTTGGCCCATGAAAGGGCCGCCGAGGCACTGGCCGAGAAATTGGCCCCGCTTTTGTAGCGTGTCTGGATCAAACCAACGCAACGAAAAAGGCCCGCCGGATGTGGCGGGCCTTGTGTGTTTTGTCGGGGTGGTCAGAGCTTTTCGGTCAGCTCGGGCACCGCGTCGAACAGGTCGGCGACAAGGCCGAAATCGGCCACCTGAAAGATCGGCGCCTCTTCGTCTTTGTTGATGGCGACGATGACCTTGCTATCTTTCATCCCGGCGAGATGCTGGATAGCGCCGGAGATACCGACGGCAACGTAAAGGTCGGGGGCGACCACTTTGCCGGTCTGGCCAACTTGCCAATCGTTAGGAGCAAAGCCGGAGTCGACCGCGGCGCGCGAGGCGCCAACGGCGGCGCCCAGCTTGTCGGCGAGGGCTTCGATCAGGGCGAAGTTCTCTTCCGAACCGACGCCACGCCCGCCCGACACAACCACGCCCGCGCTGGTCAGCTCGGGGCGGTCAGAGGCGGCAACCTTGTCTTCGACCCATTCCGACAGACCCGGATTATCGGCGGCAGCGGTGGTGTCAACGCCGGCCGAGCCGCCATCGCCGGCCGCATCGAAGGTCGAGGTGCGGAAGGTGATGACCTTGGTCGCATCCGAGCTTTTCACCGTCTGCACGGCGTTGCCGGCATAGATCGGGCGTTCGAACGTGTCGGCGTCAACCACGCCGGAAACGTCCGACAGAACCATGACGTCAAGCAACGCGGCGACGCGCGGCATGACGTTTTTGGCGTCGGTGGTGGCCGGGGCAACGATGTGGGAATAGTCGCCGGCCAGCGACACGATCAGCGCTGCGGTCGGTTCCGCCAGACGGTGGCCAAGGGAGGCGTCCTCGGCGACCAGCACCTTGGACACGCCAGCGATTTTAGCCGCCGCTTCGCCTGCGGCCGCGGCTTTGGCGCCAGCGGCCAGCACGGTGATGTCGCCCAATGGGGCCGCAGCGGTTATGGCCTTGGCGGTGGCGTCCAGCGCCAGTTCGCCGTCATTGACTTCGGCAAGGAGAAGAACAGCCATTACACAGCCCCCACTTCTTTGAGTTTCTCGACCAGTTCGTCCACCGAACCAACGATGATCCCCGCCTTGCGGCCCTCGGGCTCGTCGGTTTTGAGGATTTCAAGGCGCGGGGTGACGTCGACGCCGTAATCGGCGGCGGTTTTTTCATCCAGCGGCTTTTTCTTGGCCTTCA
>CAYSBG010000044.1:0-9920 GCA_964429125.1 uncultured Aliiroseovarius sp. | reverse complement strand
CTTTCGGCCAGGTCGGGGCCATAGCCCGCATCCAGATTGGCCGGGTCGAAATTGAACAGCTTGCCATAGATATTGCGGCTGACGTCCGAGCCGGCAAACTCAAAGCTTTCGGCCGGGTCAAGCGTGGTGATGTCGTCAATCCGGTTGGCAATCACCAGCATATTGGCCGGGGTTTCCGCATACAGCATGGCGCCCGGGCGCTCATGGCAATGCCCAGCACCACGCTGGCAATCATCTTGTTAAACGGTTTCATATTTTTCTCTCCTCTGTCGTCGTTGATCTCTCAGGTCTCTGCCTGTTCGCCCCAGGTTCGGGCCAGTGCGTTCAACCAATTTTCGTGGCAGATTTTTCGCAGCAGCCCTTCGTCATATCCATGCGCACGCATTGCGCTACGCAGGGCATTAAGCCCAGTCACATCGTCAATGCTGTCCGGCATTTGCGCCCCGTCAAAATCCGAACCAAGCGCCACCCGGTCCTCGCCAAGTATTTTGATCAGATGGTCAAGGTGGCGCAGCAATAAGTCAAGCGATACTTCTGGTTTAAGTTGTCCGTCCGGGCGCACAAACGCCACCCCATAATTTAACCCGACCAGCCCGTTGGTTTCGGCAATGGCACGCAATTGATCATCGGTCAGGTTGCGCGAATGCGGCGCCACCGCGTGGGCGTTGGAATGGGTGGCAATCAAGGGCGCATCCGACAGGCGCGCCACATCCCAGAACCCGGCTTCGTTGAGGTGGCTCAGGTCGATCAGAATGCGCTTCTCATTGCAGCGCCGCACCAGCGCCTTGCCCGCCTCGGTCAGACCGGGGCCGGTATCGCCGGTCGAAGGATAGCGAAACGGCACGCCATGGCCGAAAATCGTTGGCCGCGACCAAACCGGCCCCAGCGAGCGCAGGCCGGCTGCGTGCAGCACGTCGAGCGTATGGAAATCGGCGTCTATCGCCTCGGCCCCCTCCATATGCAGGATCGCCGCCATCATGCCGGTCTCCATACAGGTGCGAATTTCTGCGGTGGAGCGGCAAATCCTGACCATCCCGGCGCGCTGCATTTCCAGCAGGATCGCCACCTGTTCCAGCACTTGCGGCAAAGCCTGTTCGGCAGGAACCGGGTCGGGCAGGGGCATGTCATAGGCGCCGGCCTGCATCAGCCGCTCTTTGGCGGCGCGGTCATGGGGTGAGCGGACAAACAGCGCAAAGAACCCGCCGGCAAAGCCCGCCTTGCGCGCCCGCAGCAGGTCGATATCGCCGCTCCGCCCGCTGGCAAATGTCGACACCGCCGCGTGTCCACCCGCCAACTGGAGTTGGAGCAGCACATCGTTATGTCCGTCGAAAATCAGCGGTTCGGCAGGGTTTGTCATCGCAACAGATTGCCAGCGAAAATTGATTCCGGCCAGAGCGATTAATATGCTAATTACGCATTGATAAATGAGGTAAACGCATATGGCGCGAAAAGTATGGCATTCTCTGCCCGAATATCAGACCTTTCGGGTCATGATGGAAAGCCCCACCACCGCCGCCGCCGCGCAGCGTTTGGGGATAAGCCAAAGCGCGGTCAGCCGGTCGCTTGCCAGTCTTGAGGCGCGCGTCGGCAGCGCCCTGTTTGCGCGGGAGGCCGGGCGGCTCAAACCGACCATGGCCGCGGTCGAGCTGAATGCCCGATTGGACCCGCTGTTTACCGCGCTGGATCAGATCGAAGGGCCTACGGATACCGGGCGTGAAGCGTTGAACCTGATCGCACCGCCGACCTTTATCAATACCTTTCTGACCGGCCACATGGGCAGTTTTCTGAAAACCCGCCCCGACTCGTTTGTCAGCCTCGAATTCGGCGCCTCGGAAGAGGTGATATTGGGGGTGAGGGGCGGACGCTTTGATCTGGGGGTTGTAGGGGTGGAACAGACCCGCGCCGGTATCCGCCTGATCCCGTTTCGCCATGCGGTTTCGGTCTGCGCCATGCTGCCGGACCACCCGCTGGCGGCGCTTGCGAAGATCACGCCAAAAGACCTGGACGGGGTGGCGATGATCGCCCAGGCGTTTCGCCACCGGCGCCGCGGCCAGATCGAAAAACTGCTGCACAGCGAAGGCGTGCGCAGGCGCATCGTGGCCGAGGTCAGCTCGTCTATTGCCGCCGCCGAACTGGTGCGGGCCGGACTGGGCGTGGCGGTGATCAACCCATTCCCCTTGGCAACACAAAACCAGAACGGGCTGGTGTTTCGCGCCTTTCCCGCTGCGCCATCGTACCAAACCTATTTTGTCACGCCGGACGATCGCCCGCTCAGCCGGGTTGCCCGCCATTTCATGCAACATGTGCGTCTGCATACGCCCGAAGACGGGTTTAGCGAGGCAGTTTAGGCGGCCCGCAGCCCAAAACGCGCCGCACCAACGCCGCCTGGTGCGACAGGCTTTAAAGCACCGGACCAATCGTTGCCAAAGCATTTTGCCACATGCGCCAATGCAGCCCCCAGTCGGAAATGTCCTGCAAGGTGACCTGATCAGATGCCGCCAGATACGCCAGTTGCCGCGCATACAATGCCCGCGTCACCTTTGGATCTTCGATCAGCACATCATTTTCATAATTGAGGTCAAAGCTGCGCATATCCATGTTCGAAGAGCCGATAAACGCGGCCTTTCCATCAATGGTCATGCATTTGGTATGCAGCAGTCCGTCGCGGTATTCCTGTATCTTTCCGCCCGCCTCCAGAAATCGGCGATAATAGCTGCGCGAAGCGGCGGCAACGACCCATGAATCGTTGTGCTTGGGCAAAATCAGGGTCACATTCACCCCTCGAAGTGCCGTGGCACACAGCGCGTCAATCACTGTCTGGTCCGGGACAAAATATGGCGTGGTGATCATCAATTCACGCCGGGCGCTTTCGATCAGGGTGCAAAACATCTGCGGCGAGGCGCCAAAGCGTTCGGTCGGACCGTCGCCAAGC
Source organism: uncultured Aliiroseovarius sp. (assembly GCA_964429125.1). GTDB lineage: Bacteria > Pseudomonadota > Alphaproteobacteria > Rhodobacterales > Rhodobacteraceae > JAAEUB01. Next base: position 6,988 of record CAYSBG010000044.1, on the reverse strand, counting down.
GCAACAGCGGTGATGTCCTCGGCAAACGCTTTCTTTTCGAGGACAAATTCGGTTAATGCGGTGTCCCGTTCCTTGAGCCAATCGGAGGCGAACAGAAGCTGCAACTGGCCAACAACCGGCCCTTCAAACCGCAACAGAATATCCACCCAGGGTGCATATTTGGCCTTGACCGCAAATTCCGGATCAGCGCAGTTCTGACTCCCCGTATAGCCGATACTCCCATCGATCACGGTGATCTTGCGGTGATTGCGCAGGTCGATACGGCTGGTCAAAAGGGTGCGAACAGGCCTGCTGATCGGCAGGGCGATAGCGACCTCAACCCCGGCTGCTTTCATTTCCTGCCACAGCGGCGAGCGGGTAAAGGCGCGCGAACCCAGCCCGTCGACCATGACCCGGCATTTCACCCCCCGCAAAGCGGCGCGGATCAACGCTTGGGCAGTCTTGGTGCCGGTCGTATCGGTCAGCCAGATGTAGTAAAGAATGTGCACGCTCTGTTGCGCCCCATCAATATCGGCAATCACCGCCGCGCGTGCGGATTGCGCGTCCTCCATCAGGCGAATACGGTTTCCTGTGGTCGCAACAAATCCATTGATCGACTGCGCATAGGCAAACGCCGGCTGCATCTGTGGCGAAATCCCGGCATGGCGCGCGCCGATCGTCGCCCGCGCATAGGCAGTCAGACGGGCAAATATTTCGCGGTGCTTGCGCTCTGCAACATGGCCAAGATCTATTTCGCCAAACAGGAAATACAGCACACCACCGATGAAAGGCACGGTCAGGATAACCATGAACCAAGCCATCCGCGATGCCGGCCACATGCCGTCGCGCAACAGCAGGCGAATGGTAAATCCCGCAACGATGAGCGTATGCAGCTCGATGGTCTGAAAGACTGACAACATGGGCCCTCGTTTTCGTTGGACCAACCTAACCGGGTGGAGATATTTTCTCCAGCCCGCGCGATGCGTGCGCACTTTCAGGCTTGCGATCTCAGGATCCTGTTTTTTGGCCTCGTCCCACGCGGATCGCATCTTCGGGGCGGGCGCCATTGGCGATGGTTCGCAGGGCGGGCATGTCCAGAACATGCACCATCGACAGATCGTTTACCCTGATGATCTGCTTTTTCTCCAGTTCCTTGAAAGTGCGGCTAACGGTCTCCGGCTGCATCCCCAGATATTCGGCCAGATCGCGCCGCCGCATGGGAATTTCCACCAAGTCGCGCCGATGTGTTTTCAGAGCGCGGTTGGCACATTCAAAGATGAACGCCGCCAGCTTTTCCCGCGCGCTTTTCTTGGCCAAATCCGAGCTATGGGTGATGGCGCGATAGGTCTGGTCGCGCAGATTGTCCCAGACCAATACGCGGGCATCTTCGTTTTCCCGGACAATGTTTTCAAAGTTTTCAGGCGACAGGCGGCAAACTTTAACCTCGGACAGCGCAACCAGGTTGCCAATCTTTCGGTTGGCTGAATTGCGCATGTCGATGATATCGCCCCGCATGAAAAACGCAGCGATGGTTTTGCGGCCGTCCGAAAGAATCTGCTGCAGGCTCATCACCCCGCTTTCAATGGCCAGGATCGGCCAATCGTCAAGCACATGATCCCAAATCTGCGTGCCGCGTTTAATCGTCTCAAACTGAGAACGCGCATTCAGATCCAGCAATTCCCGCTCGTTCAGTTTGGCACAGAAATTGGCTCGGTCATAGTAAAGGGCGCAAACTTGGCAGGCGTCCGGGGTGTGGCGGGACATGGGTCAGAACACTCCAGCAAGGTGTGTGATTGCGTGATTTCCGACCTTGATACCTGCAAGTAAAACTATGCTGCTTGATATATATCAACAGCATCCTAAAAATAAGCGCAGGTCGCGGCCACGAAAGCCTGCCAACCGGCGCTTGTTCCTTTCACCCCACGTCCGGACCTGAAACGGGTTGCTTTATTTGGCGGCCCCTCCAACGGGCAGGCCTTCATAAAAGCGTTCTCCAACACGAACGACGATCCGGCCCAACGTGCTTTTACGCACAAATAATCCCTGGACCTGAACACACGTGCCCAGCTTTATTGTCTTGAGCATAACATCCCCCCTGAATGCCTGGTTCCTCTCGTATGATAGGGGATTCGCAGGCTTGGTGCAATAAGTCTGAAATGTGGTCGTTGGCCGACGTCACAAAAGATCGCGCAAAACCGCAATCAGCGGTTTGTCGGCTTGCGGCATCGGATAGTCGCGCAGGTCCGCTACCCGGACCCATTTCAAAACCTGCCCTTCCATGGGCCGCACAAAGCCTTGCCATTTACGGCAGGCAAAAACCGGCATCAACAGGTGGAAATCGTCATAGGCATGGCTGGCAAAGGTCAGCGGCGCCAGACAGGATTTCCAGGTATCAATACCCAACTCCTCGCGCAGCTCGCGGATAAGTGCGGCCTCGGGGGTTTCGCCGGTCTCGACCTTGCCGCCGGGGAATTCCCACAGCCCGGCCATGCTTTTGCCCTCGGGGCGCTGGGCAAGCAGCACCCGCCCGTCCGGATCAATCAAGGCAACCGCAGAGACCAGCACCAGTTTCACGAACGGTAATCCGCATTGATGGTGATGTATCCATGGGTCAGGTCGCAGGTCCAGATCACCGCCGCACCATCGCCAAGTCCCAGATCGACCGAGATCTCTATCTCGTCCTGCCGCATCACCGCGGCGCCATCTTCTTCGCGATATCCCGGCGCCACCCAGCCATTTTCGGCCACCAAAACGTCCCCAAACCGTATTGCCAACAGGTCCCGCTCGGCGCGGGCGCCGGATTTGCCAATCGCCATGACCACCCGACCCCAATTCGGATCCTCACCAGCCAGTGCGGTCTTGACCAGCGGCGAATTGGCGATGGCCAGCGCATGGGTGCGGGCATCTGCGTCTGTCGCGGCGCCGGTCACGCGCACGGTGACAAACTTGGTCGCCCCTTCGCCGTCGCGCACAACTTGCTGTGCCAGGTCACGCATAATGCCGTGTAAAGCGGCGCGAAAATCTTTGCTCTCCTCAACCGAAACGCCGGATGCGCCAGTCGCGGCGACCAACAATGTATCTGAGGTCGAGGTGTCGCTATCAACCGTGATGGCATTAAACGTCGAAGTGACCAGCGTGCTGACCATTTTCTGCAATGCCGGTTGTGCCAGTTTTGCATCGGTGAAAATGAAAACCAGCATGGTCGCCATATCCGGCGCGATCATCCCCGAACCCTTGGCAATACCGGCGATTTTTACCGGTTTTCCGTCAATCTCCACCTCGGCGCTGGCGCCTTTGGCAAAGGTATCCGTGGTGCGAATCGCCTCGGCGGCATCGCGTATACGCGCAGGCGACAGGCCCATGCCCAGCGTGCCCAGCTTGTCGGTGATCTTGTCAGAGGGCAAAGGCTCGCCAATCACCCCGGTCGAGGCCGAAAACACCCGTGCGCGCGGCACGCCCAGCGTCTCGGCCACCGCGCCGGTCAAAATTTCAACCGCTTCGACCCCCTGGCCGCCGGTAAATGCGTTGGCGTTTCCGGCATTGACCAGAAACGCCGCCTTCTCCGCCGCGTCCCCGCCCAGCTTGGCCTGACAATCCAGCACCGGCTCGGCGCGCGTCGCCGACCGGGTGAACACCCCGGCAATCGCTGTACCTGCGACCATTTCCGCCAGCATGACATCTGGGCGGCCGACATATTTGACCCCGGAATTGATGGCGGCAAAACGCACGCCCTCGATCACCGGCATGGTCGGAAAATGCGCGGGCGCAAGCGGCGAGACCGCAGGCGTTGTCCCGCCCCCGGCCTCAGAACGCGCTTGCTTCAACGCCCGCTTGAGCTTCTTCAGCTTTTTGCGCAGCCTCTTGATTTCGGCCTTTTTGCCCATCCTGCTACCCGCTTTATTGCAGCAGATCGTCCTGGCGCAGCACCGAAACGTCGATCTTGCTCAGGTCGGTCCGCTCGACATCGGCGGTTTCCAGCAATTTGTTGACCGCCGCTTCCACCGCATTGTCCTGCAGCTTTTGCACCAATTCCTCGGCCACGTCTGCCAGGGCCGGAATGGGCTTGTCACGGGTTTCGTTCAGGCGGATCACATGCCAGCCAAACTGGGTCTCGACCGGTTCCTGCGTTATCTTGCCGGTTTCAAGCGCCATGACCGCGGCTTCAAATGACGGAACCATCATGCCTTCGCTGAACCAGCCCAGCGCACCGCCACCAGGGCCAGAGGGGCCGGTGGAATTGGTCTTGGCCAACTCGGCAAAATCGGCACCTTCGTTCAACTGGTCAATCAGCGCCTCGGCCTCTTCCTTGGTTTCGACCAGAATATGCGAGGCGTTGAACTCCGGCTCCGGATCGGCGTTGCCATAGGTTTCGTCATACAGCGCCTGCAGCGCCTCTTCGGTGAGCGCGTCGCTCATCACGGAGTCGAGCTTTTCACCGGCAATCAGCGCCCGGCGCTCGTTTTCCAGCTCCAGCTCGGTCTTGCGGCTCAACTCGCCCATGGCCTGGCTCAGCAAGGTTTGCTGGATCAACTGCTCTAGAATGCCCTCAAACAGCACCTCGTCGGGCAGGGCCTGGTATTGCTCGGGCAGGGCCGCACGCGTGGCAATCACATGGCCAAGGGTAATCGCATCGCCATTGACCATCGCCAAAACGGTATCCGCGCTGACTTCCATCATCTCTGCCATCGGCATTTCTCCGCCGGTCGCCTCGGCTTGCGTGGCGGTTTCCTGGGCCATCGCCGGAACCAGCGAGGTGCTGGCAAGCAGAAGCGCCAATAGCGCAGATTTGGTTTTCAACATGTTTTGTCCTTTGAGTTGAGGCCGAAAGTCCCGGCAACATTGACACTCCCACCCCTGCCCCTTACATCGCTGAGGGTCCGGGCGGCGCTACGATTTCGCGCCCTTGATAGGCGGACGCGTTGGGGGGGGCAAGCACTCACCTCTCGCGGGTCAAATTTGCGTTATGACGAACGGGGCAGAAAAACATGCTAGGCTTAGGAAAATTGGCCAAAAAGGTCTTTGGCAGCACCAACGACCGCAAGATCAAGGCGACCTTGCCACTTGTTGCGAAAATCAACGCGCTGGAGCCCGAGTTCGAGAAACTCAGCGATCAGGGCATCATCGACAAGACCCACGAATTTCAAAAACGCGCCCATGGCGGTGAGTCGCTCGATGACATCCTGCCCGAAGCCTTCGCCAATTGCCGCGAAGCCGCGCGCCGCGCCCTGGGCCTGCGTGCCTTTGATGTACAGCTCTTGGGCGGCATCTTCCTCCACGAAGGCTCTATCGCCGAGATGAAGACCGGCGAGGGCAAAACCCTGGTCGCCACCTTCGCCGCCTACCTCAATGCCCTGACCGGCAAGGGGGTGCATGTGGTCACGGTTAACGACTACCTGGCCAAGCGCGACGCCGAATGGATGAGCAAAGTCTACACCCAACTGGGCATGACCACCGGCGTTGTTTATCCACAGCAACCCGACCCCGAGAAAAAAGAGGCCTACGCCGCCGACATCACCTACGCGACCAATAACGAGCTGGGTTTTGACTATCTGCGCGACAACATGAAATCCGAACTCAAGGACATGTACCAGCGCGGCCACAATTTCGCGATTGTTGACGAGGTCGACTCGATCCTGATCGACGAAGCCCGGACCCCGCTGATCATCTCCGGCCCGGCCCAGGACCGCAGCGAGCTTTATATCTCCATCGACAAGCTGATCCCGGAACTGACCGAGGAACATTATACGCTGGACGAAAAGACCCGCAACGTCACTTTCACCGATGACGGCAACGAGTTTTTGGAGCGTCGCCTGCACGAAATGGGCATCCTCCCCGAGGACCAGACGCTGTATGATCCCGAAAGCACCACCATCGTGCACCATGTGAACCAGGGCCTGCGCGCCCATGTGTTGTTCGCAAAGGACAAGGATTATATCTCGCGTAACGGGGAAATCGTGCTGATCGACGAATTCACCGGCCGGATGATGACCGGGCGGCGCCTCTCCGAAGGTCTGCATCAGGCGATCGAGGCCAAAGAGGGCGTCAACATCCAGCCCGAGAACGTCACCCTGGCACAGGTGACCTTCCAGAATTACTTCCGCCTTTATGACAAGCTCGCCGGGATGACCGGCACCGCCCTGACCGAGGCCGAGGAATTTGACGAGATCTACAAGCTCGGCGTCGTCGAAGTCCCCACCAACGTGCCGGTGGCGCGGGTTGACGACCATGACGCGGTTTATCGCACCATGCGTGAAAAATACGAGGCCGTGGTTGAAAGCATCAAGGAGGCCAACAAAAAAGGCCAGCCGATGCTGGTTGGCACCACCTCGATCGAGAAATCCGAGATGCTGTCGGAACTGCTGAAAAAGGCCGGGATCACGCATAACGTCCTGAATGCCCGCCAGCACGAACAAGAGGCACAGATCATCGCCGATGCCGGCAAGCCGGGCGCGGTGACCATTGCTACCAACATGGCCGGTCGCGGCACCGATATTCAGCTGGGCGGTAATGTCGAAATGCAGGTCATGGAGGCCCTCGCCCAAGACCCGGAGGCCGACCCCGAAGACCTGCGCAGAACCATCGAGGCCAAGCACGCGGCCGACAAGCAACAGGTGATCGAGGCTGGCGGCCTGTTCGTTCTGGCCACCGAGCGTCACGAAAGCCGGCGCATCGACAACCAGCTGCGCGGTCGCTCCGGGCGGCAGGGCGATCCGGGGCGCTCGGCGTTTTTCCTGTCGCTCGAAGACGACCTGATGCGCATTTTTGGCTCCGAACGGCTCGACAAAGTGCTGTCGACCCTCGGCATGAAAGAGGGCGAGGCGATCGTGCATCCCTGGGTGAACAAATCACTCGAACGCGCCCAGGCCAAGGTCGAGGGGCGCAACTTTGACATCCGCAAACAGCTTCTGAAATTCGACGATGTGATGAACGACCAGCGCAAGGTGATCTTTGCCCAGCGGCGTGAGATCATGGAAGCCGCGGACCTTTCCGAGATTGTTCGCGACATGCG
>CAYSBG010000043.1:0-9980 GCA_964429125.1 uncultured Aliiroseovarius sp. | reverse complement strand
GGTGCTTGGCTCGATCATTGGTGGCATTGCCACGGTCAACCAGGCCGGGGCCATTGGCGCCGCCGGAGCGACTGTCATGGCTGGCTACCGCTTGTTTGACGGCGATAAACGCCGCTATATGCCAGCTATTATTGGTATTCTGGCGGTCTTGTTGCTGGCCTATGCGGTGCAAAGCTACGACATGAATATCAAGCTGGTGCAAAGCGGCGAAGATCGCTTTGGCATCTGGCTGGGGATCATCGGCTCGCTAGGCCTGCTGCTCTCGCTGGTCTGGAGCGGCTGGCGCGTTCTGAGGTCGAAAAACACCATGAACGAGGTCATGCTCGATACCGCCAAGACCACCTCGCTGGTTTTCGTGATCCTGATGGGGGCGGCGATCCTGACCGCCGCGTTCCGCGCCTTTGGTGGCGAGGAGCTGGTGCGCTCCTTTCTCAACGGTTTGCCGGGAGGGTTCTGGACCCAGTTCATCGTGGTCATGGGGGTGATCTTCATCCTTGGCTTCTTCCTCGATTTCATTGAAATCGCGGTGGTGGTGGTGCCGATCGTCGCGCCGATCCTGCTGGCCGACCCCGGCGCCAATGTCACCGCCGTCTGGCTCGGGGTGATGATCGGGCTGAATATTCAGACCAGCTTCCTGACGCCGCCCTTCGGGTTTGCCCTGTTCTATCTGCGCGGGGTGGCGCCTGCGGCGGTCAAGACCATCCAGATGTACAAGGGCGTGATCCCCTTCATCCTGTTGCAGCTTCTGGCGCTGGGAATCGTTGGGTATTATCCACCGCTGGTAAATTACCTGCCCAACCGGGTTAGCTTCCTGTCCGAAACCTCGCCGCCGCCACGCAATCCCAAGCTTCAGCAATGCGTTGAGCAATATGTGGGCAACAAGTTCGCTGCCGGAACCGATGTGCAGGAGGCCATTTCCCGCGCTCAAAGCCTGGATTTGTCAATCTTGCCCAAAGGCATGCGTGCGGATCTGGAGAAAGGCTTTGCCGCCGCCGCCGCCGCCATGACTGGACTGGATGGGGCGTTCACAGCTGCGGATGCGGTTGCCGAGCACGCGCCAAAATATCGTCCGCAACTGGCCGTTGTCCGACGTCTGGAAAAACAGATCCGCCAAGCCGAGGCCGAGGTCAAGGAGCTCTCGGTCCAGGCAGAACGGATGCGCGACGATTCGCAAGCCAGTGAAAAGACCGTCATGGAGGCCCGCATTGCCGAGTTGAACGATGAAATCATCCGCCTGCAAGGCGAGGTACCCGCTACGTGGGAAGAGACCTATACAACATTTGCCAATCTGACCGATGCGGAAACCAAAGCCCGTGCCACCTACCGGCAAAATGCTGACAAAGCATGGGAGGCGCCCAATGGAATTCTTGCCATCCTTGATGCCAATCTCGCTTTTGCAGCACTGGAAGAACCGCTACGCGCCATGCGTACGACAATCGAAACCGCTACACCAGAAGAAGCAATGGCGGCCCTGAAAGGGTTGGAGCGTGAAACACGCGCGGTCGAGGGTGCGGGTGACATCAAAAAATGGCTTGGTAAGGCGCGCAAGGCCCTCAAAGGCAAATCCCCGGATGTGGAAAAAGCATTGGAGCAATACGCCAAGGCCATCGCCGCATACGAGGCCCAGGCCGAGTGGCGCACCAAAGCGGCCGCGACGCTGAAGCCCGAGCTAGAGGCTTATCTGGATGCTATCCGCGACACGCTGGGCATGCGTTTGCAAACCCGTTTCACCCGCGAGCAAGCGTTGTTCATGGCCCGTTGCAACGCCGATCACCGCGATATCTCGCTGAACTTCTGATACCCGCAAAACGACAAACAGACCCGCGCAGCCCCGGCCGCGCGGGTTTTTTCTTGACCTGCCAGCGCGCACCGCGTCAGGTGCCCGTATGACCCTTCGCAAGATCATTGAACTGCCGGACGAAGGCATTGACCTTTCCGACGGCACTCGACTCTCTGCCCGGATTTGGCGGCCTGCAGACGCAGCGACAGATCCCGTCCCCGCGATCCTTGAATTTCTGCCCTATCGCAAACGCGATGGCACAGTGGCGCGTGATGCGTTGACCCATCCATATTTTGCCGAACGTGGCTATGCCGGTGTGCGGGTTGATATGCGCGGCAATGGCGATAGCGAAGGGGTGATGGAGGACGAATACTCCCCCCAGGAACTGGCCGACGCGGTCGAGGTGATTGACTGGCTTGCTGCCCAAGAATGGTGCAGCGGCGCAGTCGGCATGATGGGGATTAGCTGGGGCGGTTTCAACAGCCTGCAAGTGGCTGCACTGGCGCCAGAGCCGCTGAAAGCGGTGATCACGCTCTGCTCCACCGCTGATCGCTATGCCGATGACATCCACTACAAGGGCGGCTGTTTGCTGAACGAGAACCTTGGCTGGGGGGCGACCATGTGGTCCTATTCCTCTCGCCCCCCAGACCCGGCTTTGGTTGGCGACAAATGGCGCGACATGTGGCTGGAGCGGCTTGAGGCCGAGCCTTTCTTGCCGGCCCTTTGGCTCAAGCACCAAACCCGCGACGCCTATTGGCAACAAGGCTCGGTCTGCGAGGATTATAGCGCGATCAAAGCCGCGGTTCTGGCCGTAGGTGGCTGGGGAGACGCCTATAAAAACACCGTACCGACGCTGGTTGAAAACCTGAGTGCGCCGGTCAAGGGTATCCTTGGCCCTTGGATCCACAAATACCCGCATTTCGCGGCGCCCGAGCCACGCATCGGTTTCCTGCAAGAGGCCCTGCGATGGTGGGACAAATGGCTCAAAGGCATTGAAACCGGGGTAGAGGATGACCCGGATTTGCGCCTTTACCTGATGGACGGCGTACGCCCGGCGAGCAGCTATGACCACCGCCCCGGTCGCTGGGTGGCGCTTTCGGCCGATGAATTTGCAAGGATTAAGTGCCGTACCCTGCATTTGGCCCACCCAAACCGGCTAACCGATCAATCTGGCGAAATCCGCGTCCCTGTTGCCTCTCCCCAGCATACCGGAGGCGCCTCGGGCGAATACTGCGCCATTTGGCTCGGCCCGGACATGCCCGGAGATCAACGCCATGACGATGCGTTTTCGGCGTGCTTTGATACGCCACCAGCCGAGTCTGAAATGGATATTGTCGGCGCGCCTAGCGTGCATCTGCGCCTGACTTCGAACCAACCGCACGGGCAAATCGCCGTGCGCCTGAATCACATTCACCCGGACGGCGCCAGCACCCGGATCACCTATGGCGTGCTGAACCTCAGCCACCGCGACAGCCACGCCACGCCCACGCCGTTATCCCCCGGCCAACCTTTTGAGGTCACTCTGAATCTCGACCAGATTGCCTATCGCCTGCCCGCCGGACATCGCTTGCGTGTGGCGATCAGTAGCGCCTACTGGCCGCTGATCTGGCCGGCAGCCGAGCGTACCAATCTTACCCTGCTCAGTGGACAGATCGACCTGCCTCTGCGCCCGCTTGCCAACGGTGACGAGACTTCCTTCCCACCCCCGCAATGCGCCCCGCCCTGGCAGGCGCGCGCATTGCGCAAGGCCGCCAATAGCCGTATTGTCCAGACCGATATGGGTAGCGGGTTGGTGACCCTCACCATCAAGGACGATTTTGGCGAGATGGAGGATTTGGACCACGGCCTGATAACCGGCTCCACCGCGCAGGAAATCTGGTCAATCCACCCGGACGACCCGCTTTCGGCGCGCGGCGAAACCCGTTGGAGCGAAATCCTACGGCGCGGCGATTGGTCGGTCCGCACCGAAACAACGTCGAAGATGTGGTCTGATTCGTCATATTTTTTCCTAGAAGCCCATCTTACCGCATGGGAAGGTGAGGATGAGGTTTTTAGCAAACAAATCAAAGAAACCGTCGCCAGAGTTGAAAATTAGGCGAAAGTTTTCAGCATCTAAAAAAACACCTTGCTGATTTGGGGCGTATACGCGACCCTAAAGCCATGAATGCCAACCCCGCCAGTGGGTGGGAGGTCCAACGGGAGAGAAAAATGAACGACAAACTTGAATATTTGAAAAGCCGCGTGAGCGCGCATAAAATGTCACGCCGCGAATTTGTTGGCCGCGCCACCGCGATGGGTGTAACCGCCGCAGCGGCCGGTTCCATGTTTGCTTCTGCCGCGCAGGCCGCAGGTCCAGTTCGTGGCGGCATGCTCAAGGCCGGGATGTCGGGCGGAGCCAGCTCGGATACGCTTGACCCGGCGCTGGTTGCTTCCGAGGCGACGCATGCGATCCTGCGCACCTGGTCGGAAACCTTGGTAAACGTCTCACGCGATGGCGAGGTGGTGCCGCGTTTGGCCGAAGAAATCACCTCGTCGCCCGACGCCAAGACCTGGAACTTCAAGATCCGCAAGGGCGTGGAATTCCACAACGGCAAAACCATGACTCCGGCCGATGTCGTGGCAACGATTGAGCGCCACTCGGACGAAGCATCGACTTCCGGCGCTCTGGGCATCGTTAAAGGCATTCAAAGCATGGCCGTGGATGGCGACACCGTGTCGATTACGCTGGAAGGCCCCAACGCCGACTTCCCTTACCTGATGGCTGATTACCACCTAGGCATCCAACCCAACGGCGGCAAGGATGACCCGAATGCGGGTATTGGTACCGGCGCGTACATGGTTGACGTGAACGAGCCGGGCGTGCGCACCACTTACAAGAAAAACCCCAATGACTGGGACGCAAACCGTGGCTGGGCCGACGAAGTCGAGATCTTGGTGATCAATGATGCCACCGCGCGGACATCAGCGCTGCAATCGGGGCAGGTTGACATGATCAACCGGGTCGATCCCAAGGTTGCCGGCTTGCTCGATCGCGCACCCGGCCTTTCAGTCAAGAACGTTTCCGGTCGCGGCCATTACGTGTTCATCATGCGCATCGAAATGGACGAATTCGTAAATGCTGATCTACGTATGGCGCTGAAACTGGCAATCAACCGTCAGGAAATGGTCGACAAAATCCTGCGTGGCTACGGTGGCGTCGGCAATGACTTCCCGATCAACGCCGCCTACCCGTTGTTTGACGATTCTATCCCACAGCGCGAATATGATCCGGAAAAAGCTGCCGAATACTACGCCAAGTCCGGCCACGACGGCTCGCCGATCATCCTGCGCACCGCCGATGGCGCCTTCCCCGGTGCTGTCGAAGCTGCGCAGTTGTTTCAGGAAAGCGCCAAGGCCGCCGGCATCCCGCTTGAGGTCAAGCGCGAGCCGAATTGTGGCTTTTGGGCGGAAGTCTGGAACTAACCGCCGTTCTTCGCCTCTTTCTGGGGCGGGCGTCCGGTGCAGGACCAGATGTATTCCACTGCCTACCTGTCCACTGCCGACTGGAACGACACCCAGTGGAAGCGTCCCGAATTCGACGCCATGCTGAACCAGGCCAAGGCCGAACTGGATAACGCAAAACGCAAAGCGCTTTACAGCAATATGGCGCGGATGCTGCGCGACGAAGGCGGATTGATCCTGCCGATGTTCAACGATTTCGTTGATGCGCTCAGCAACGATGTCATGGGCTACCAGGATGATCCCAACGGCGGCCTGATGGACAACACCGCCCTTCAGCAATGCTGGAAAGAGGCATAAGGGAATATGCATCCCGTCATAAAACTGGTTGCCCAGCGTCTCGCGCTGGGCATCCTCCTGCTGCTCGCCGCGTCTGTGCTGATCTTTGTTGGCACGCAAATCCTACCCGGCGATGTGGCGCAATCCATTCTTGGCCAGTCCGCGACCGAGCAATCCCTGGCCAATCTGCGCGAACAACTCGGTCTGAACGAACCTGCGATTAACCGCTACTTCAACTGGTTGTTTGGTGCGCTGCATGGCGACCTTGGTACTGCGCTGACCAACGGCGCCGATATCTCCGAAAGCTTGTCCAAGCGCCTTGGCAACACCCTTTTTCTGGCCGTTACCGCCGCAGTAATCTCGGTGCCGCTGGCCATTACCCTGGGCCTGATCGCCGTTCGCTACAAGGACCGCTGGCCGGACAAGCTGATAAGCGCTGTCACACTCTCCACCATTTCCATCCCCGAGTTTCTGCTCGGCTATGTCCTGGCCTATTTCATCTCGGTCAAGCTGGGCTGGGCGCCTTCGGTGGCTATGATCAACGACTCGATGAGCTTCTGGGAGAAGCTCCAGACCATCGCCCTGCCGGTTGCGGTGCTGACCATGGTGGTATTGGCGCATATGATGCGCATGACCCGCGCCGCCATCCTTAACGTCATGCAGTCGGCCTATATCGAAACCGCCGAGCTCAAGGGCCTGTCGAGCTTTGAGGTAATCCGCAAACACGCTTTCCCCAATGCCATCGCCCCGATCGTCAATGTTGTTATGCTCAATCTGGCCTATCTGGTGGTTGGCGTTGTCGTCGTTGAGGTGGTGTTCGTCTATCCGGGCCTTGGCCAATATCTGGTCGACCATGTGTCCAAACGCGACGTGCCGGTGGTGCAGGCCTGCGGGCTAATCTTTGCCGCAGTCTATATCGGCCTGAACATGATTGCTGATATCGTATCTATCCTTGCCAATCCCCGCCTGAGGCACCCGAAATGATGCGTATCCCTCCTGCTGCTGCCATTGGCCTGTTTTTCACCGGCCTTTATTTCTTCATCGCCATTTTTGCCCCATTCATTGCCCCCTATGGCATGACCGAGATCGTTGGCGATGTGTGGGAGCCATGGTCCGCCAAATACTGGCTTGGCACCGATTCCATTGGCCGCGATCTGCTAACCCGGATGATCTATGGTGGGCGCACCACGATCTTTATCGCTACCGCCGCCACCATCCTCAGCTTCTCCACCGGTGCCATTTTGGGCTTTACCGCCGCAGTTATCGGTGGTTGGGTTGACCAATTGCTCAGCCGCTTTGTCGATTTGATCATGTCGATTCCCACCCTCATTTTCGCCCTCGTGGTGCTGTCGGTTATGCCAGTCACGATCCTGACCCTGATTGTGGTCATGGGCTTTCTTGACGCCACCCGGGTTTACCGCCTTAGTCGCGCTGTGGCCGTTGACATCAACGTCATGGATTACGTCGAAGCCGCCAAATTGCGCGGCGAGGGTCGGCGTTGGATCATTTTCCGCGAGATCCTGCCCAACGCGCTCTCTCCACTGGTTGCTGAAATGGGCATGCGCTTTATCTTTATGGTGCTGTTCGTTTCAACCCTTAGCTTCCTTGGCCTGGGCGTGCAGCCCCCCGCCGCCGACTGGGGCGGTATCGTCAAGGAAAACAAGGATGGGATCATCTACGGCATCCCGGCGGCTTTGGTGCCGGCTGTTGCCATCGCCACCTTGGCGATCTCGGTCAATCTGGTGGCTGACTGGATCCTGACCCGCACCACAAGCCTGAAAGGGGGCCGGGGATGAGCGATCCTCTTGTCAAAATACGCGGCCTGAAAATTGGCGCCACGGTCTACCCACCGGGCGAAAAGCCCCATGATATCGAGATCGTCCATGGCGTCGATTTCGAACTGGAAAAGGGCAAGGTGCTTGGCCTGATCGGGGAATCCGGCGCCGGAAAATCCACCATTGGCCTGGCCACAATGGCCTATGGACGCGGTGGTGTGCGCCTGACCGGTGGCCAAGTTTGGGTCAACGGGCGCGATATCCTGCAATCCTCTGTCGGTGACCTGCGCAAGCTGCGTGGCGGCGAAGTGACCTATGTGTCACAATCCGCCGCTGCCTCTTTCAACCCGGCAAAAAAAATCATGGATCAGGTGGTCGAAGCCGCCGTGCGCCACGGCAAATTCTCCCGTCGCGACGCCGAAGTCCGCGCCGTCGACCTGTTTGCCAAACTTGGCCTGCCGGACCCGGAGAATATCGGCAATCGTTACCCCCACCAGGTTTCCGGCGGCCAGTTGCAACGCTGCATGACCGCGCTTGCGCTTTGCCCGGAACCTGAACTTGTGGTGTTTGACGAACCGACTACCGCGTTGGATGTGACCACGCAGATTGATGTGCTGATGGCGATCAAGGCGGCGATCCGCGAAACCGGTGTCGCTGCGCTGTACATCACCCACGACCTTGCCGTAGTGGCGCAGGTTTCCGACGATATCATGGTCCTGAAAATGGGCGAAATGGTTGAATACGGCCCAGTCAATCAAATCATCAACGAGCCGCAAGAGGAATACACCAAAGCATTGGTGTCAGTGCGCTCGATTAACCATGCGGAAAAGAAGCCCACCGCCAATCCAGTGTTACGCGCCGAGAACATCACAGCGCGCTACAAAGGCACCAATTTTGACGTTTTGCACAACGTCAGCGTTGAACTACATCCGGGGCAAACCCTTGCCATTGTTGGCGAGTCCGGCTCAGGAAAATCGACCCTTGCCCGCGTAATCACCGGCTTGCTACCGCCCAGCACCGGCTCCATTACATTTGCTGACCGCACCTTGTCTCCGGACCTGCCCACACGAGACCGCGAGGACCTACGTGAGCTTCAGATGATCTATCAGATGGCCGACACCGCCATGAACCCACGTCAAACCGTGGGCACCATCATTGGTCGACCGTTGGAGTTCTATTTCGGCCTGAAAGGCGCGGAAAAGAAAAAACGCATCGCCGAACTGCTTGAGGAAATCGAGATGGGGGACGGCTTCATCGACCGCTACCCGGCCGAGCTTTCCGGTGGTCAGAAACAGCGCGTATGCATCGCCCGCGCGCTTGCCGCCAAGCCCAAGCTGATCATTTGCGACGAAGTCACCAGCGCCCTGGACCCGCTGGTGGCCGACGGCATCCTCAAGCTGTTGCTGGATTTGCAAAAACGCGAAGACGTGGCCTATCTGTTCATCACCCACGACTTGGCCACAGTCAAAGCCATCGCCGATTCCATCGCCGTGATGTATCAGGGCAAGGTCGTGCGCTATGGCCCGAAATCCGAAGTGCTTTCGCCACCGTTTGACGATTACACCGACCTGCTGCTCAGTTCCGTACCGGAAATGAGGATCGGATGGCTCGAAGACGTCATTTCCAGTCGCAAAATGGAAAGCGCCGGAAACTAGGGTACCGTTTTCTGGCAAAAACCAACTGGCGAGGCGCACATGGATACCAAACTTCTGCTGATCATCCTTGACGGGGTGCCGTGGCGAAACTGGACCCGACTGTTTGGCAACCTCGAAGGCTGGGTTGCTTCCGGCGAGGCCCAACGCTGGCGCATGCGCAGCGTGCTGCCGTCGATTTCCGCGTCCTGTTATGCCTCGATCCATACTGGAGTCACGCCGCAGGAACATGGCTGCACCGGCAACGCCAACGTTCATAAACTGCCCCAACCCGATATTTTCAGCGAGGTGCGCAAGGCGGGTGGCATAACCGGCGCCGTAACGCACTCTTTCTGGAGCGCGTTTTTCAACCGCGCCCCGTTCGATATGGTCCGCGACATTGAATATGATGAACCGGAAAGCGACTCGATCAATCACGGGCGTTTCCACACCATGACAGCTGCAGATTCCCATAACCAAGCGACTCCTTGCGACGTTGATCTGTTTGCCACACTGACAATGCTCTGCGCGCGGTTTGGTCTTGATTATGGGATTCTACATACCTGTACGCTTGACTCTATGGGCCACCGATTTGGCCATGAATGTACCGAAATGGAGCATGCATGCTTTGTTATGGAAGAGATGCTCTCACCTTTCATCCAGAAGTGGCGCGAAATGGGCTATGAGATCATGGTGACCGCTGACCATGGCCAAACCGATCGTGGCCATCATGGCGGCCACGAGGACCTGCAGCAGGATTTCGCGCTCTACTATTTCGGTCCTGCGCGCGGACCAGAGCCGGATAGGCTGCTGGACCAATTGGCGCTTGCACCGACGATCCTCAAGCGCTTGGACACGCCAATTCCCGCCAGCATGAAGGCCACACCGTTTTTGGATTAGCGGCCGATCAGTGCGACCTCGTGTTTCTTCGCCACCGGCCGCGCCACCTTGAAATTTTCCGGGTTAACCCGGCCTTCCAGCTCTGGAAACAGGTCGAAGATTTCCGCGCGTTGATCC
>CAYSBG010000042.1:0-10007 GCA_964429125.1 uncultured Aliiroseovarius sp. | reverse complement strand
AAGGTGGCAGATGCGTTTGATCCACAAGCCAGGAGACCTGCCATGCGTTGCATCAACCACCCGGCGGGGAGCCGGGCAAAGGAGAAAATGACATGAATACAACGGCCCCGACCCACGATTCGACCACCAGCATGCGCCTGTCTGGCGTTGTCGCAGCTATCGGCACGGCGCTGGTACTGCTCTATTTTTCGGGTTTTGCCGCAGCATCGCAAGTCCACGATTCAGCACATGACACCCGTCACACGCTGGCCTTTCCCTGCCACTGACGCCTACCCGCGTTTCAACCTTTGAGGATGCGCCCATGCCCGGGTTTTGTTGGCGTGGCCTGTGCATCCGTGCAGCTTTGAAAGGCCTTCTCTGTGACCATAAAGATATTCATGAATGCCCTGTTTGCCGGGTTGTTTGCGGGGGCGATCGTCGTGCTTTTGCAATACCTTCTGACCGAGCCGCTGATCCTTGAGGCCGAGGAATACGAATCCGGGGCCAAGGTCCATTTTGCCGGGTTGGCCGAAGCCGGTGTGATGCATGACCATGGTGCCAACATGCAGGCCGAGGCGCTCTCTACCGCCGAAGCCGATGTCGAAGCCGAAAATATCGCTTCCCGCTTCAGCCTCGCCTTCGCTGCGGATTTTGTCGTCTATGTTGCCTGGGCGCTGATCATGTCGGCGCTGGTGTCAATCGCTGTTGACAAGGGGGTCAAGATGACCTTGCAAAACGGGTTGCTCTGGGGCTTTGCCGGCTATGTCGCGGTGCATATTGCTCCCGGCGTTGGCCTGCCACCCGAGTTGCCCGGCATCCCGGCGGCCGACCTGCAGGCGCGACAGCTTTGGTGGATCGGGACGGTATTGTCTGCAGCCGTCGCCATGGGTCTTTTCGCGTTCGGCAAAAACCTTGCCGCGATCGCCGGTGGCGTGGTGCTGCTGGTATTTCCCCATGTGATCGGTGCCCCTCAGATTGCCCAACTCGCCGGCCTTGCACCGCCGTCTCTGGCTGGTGAATATGTGGCCCGCTCCTACGCGGTTGCCCTGGCTGGCTGGTCGGTTCTAGGTCTGGCGATGGCTTGGCTCTGGTCTCGTCCACAGGCGACCTGAATACAAACCCATGCGCCCGCGCCAGGGCGCTTTTCAACTCTATCGGAGAAACCCCATGCATATCGAACCCGGCGTCGTTGATGGCGCAAAAATCGTCCTTTCCTACGCAACCGGCGCGGCCGTTGGTGCCTATACGCTGAAACTTGCGGCCGACACCGCCCGCAATCGCGGCCTGGCCTCGTTGGCTGCGCGTGCAACGCTTGCCACTGCCGCAGTGTTCACCTTTTTCGAGATCCTGCCGCACTATCCGGTCGGCGTGTCCGAGGTCCACTTTATCCTCGGTTCAACCCTGTTTCTGATCCTTGGCGCGGCGCCTGCGGCGATTGGCCTGGCGCTGGGCCTGCTGATTCAGGGCCTGTTTTTTGCCCCGTTCGACCTGCCGCAATACGGCATCAACTTGACCACGCTTCTGGTGCCGCTGTTTTCTGTACAGGTGCTGGCGCGGCGGGTGATTGCCCTGGGTACGCCCTACGTTGACTTGAAATACAGTCAGGCCTTGGCGCTCTCCACCGCGTTTCAGGGCGGGGTCGTGGCCTGGGTCGCGTTCTGGGCGTTCTATGGTCAGGGTTTTGCCGCGTGGCAGGGCATTGCCACCTTCTCCGCCGCCTACTCGCTGGTCATTTTGATCGAGCCGCTGGTCGATCTTGCGGTGCTGGCCGGGGCGAAATCCCTGCGCGGATTGCCGGGCTCATCGCTTGTCACCCGCCGCCTGTTCGGCGCAGCTTAACCCTTGTAAATTTGACGCCGGGGGTGATCTTCCGGCGTCCTCTTCAGGAGCGCGAACATGCCAGCCAAGATACCTGCTACAATCGTCACCGGCTTTCTCGGCGCCGGAAAGACCACGCTGATCCGCCATATGCTCGACAACGCTGACGGGCGGCGGATTGCCCTGATCATCAACGAGTTCGGCGACCTCGGCGTTGATGGGGACATCCTCAAAGGCTGCGGCGACGCGGCCTGCTCTGAGGAGGATATTGTCGAGCTATCCAATGGCTGCATCTGCTGCACTGTGGCCGAGGATTTTATCCCGACGATGATGAACCTGATCAACCGCGATACACCGCCCGACCATATCGTCATTGAAACCTCAGGCCTTGCCCTGCCGCAACCCTTGGTGCGTGCTTTTGGCTGGCCCGAGATTTCCACCCGTGTCACCGTGGACGGCGTGGTTGCCGTGGTCGATGGCCCGGCCGTCGCCGAGGGGCAGTTCGCCGCCAATCTCGCCGCGGTCGATGCGCAACGCCGCGCCGATGATGGGTTAGACCACGAAACCCCGCTGTCCGAACTGTTTGCCGATCAGATGGCCAGCGCCGACATGGTCGTGGTGAACAAATCCGACTTGCTGGGCGATGCCGCCGCCGAAACTCTGGTGGCCCGCCTCACGAAAGAAACCCGCGATGGCGTGCGCGTGGTGCGCGCCGCCCACGGGGCGTTGCCGGTCACGGTACTGCTGGGTCAGGGCGCCGCCGCCGAGGACGATATGGAGGCTCGCCACGAAATCCATCATCACCATCACCACCACGACGATGAGGATGATGAAAGCGACCATCACCACGACCACGGCCATGACGAGTTTGAAAGCTTCGTGGTAGAGCGCGACGAGGTTTCAGACCCGGCCGCCTTTGCCACGCAGGTCGCGGCCACGATACGTGCCCACAACATTCTGCGCCTCAAGGGGTTTGTCGCGGTTGCGGACAAGCCCATGCGCCTGACCCTGCAAGCGGTCGGTCCGCGCGTGGATACCTATTTCGACCAGCCCTTCGGCGCAGCCCCGCGTCGCACCCGGCTCGTGGTGATTGGCGAAGCAGGGCTGGACCAGGTTGCAATCACCAAAGCACTCAGCGCATGAAAATCGCTCCCGCCTCTCCGCTTGAGCCGGGGGCCATGGCCCTGCTTGGTCAAAGCCATGCACTGATGGAGTCGCTCTTTCCACCTGAGGACAATTTCCACCTCGACGCGGTCGCCTTGACTGCGCCGCCGATCCGGTTCTTTGCAGCCAAGGAAGCCGGCGAAACACTGGGTATTATCGCGCTGGCAAACAAAGGCGCATATGGCGAGGTAAAAAGCCTGTTCGTGACCGAAGCCGCGCGCGGCACCGGGCTTGCCAAGCAACTGCTTGCGCATATCGAGGCCGAGGCGCGGGCGCAAAACCTGCCGTGTCTCAGGCTGGAAACCGGCAATCTGCTAACAGCCGCCATCGCGCTTTACAAGGGCGCAGGTTATGCCCACCGCCCGCCTTTCGGGGACTACCCCGGTGCAGCCACTTCTATCTTCATGGAAAAACTGCTTTAATTTCATCTTGGCGGAAATACCTCCGCCGGAGGCTCCAGCCCCCTCAACCCACGCAAAGGCCTGAAAATGCATCTCCTCGCCGCCACCCCCGGAAGCATCGATGATGGCCGTGAACCGGTGGACCTCGGCCAAAGCCCAGCGGATGTCATATTCATATCAGCGGCTGATACAGAGCTTGCCGCACTTAGCGCCGCACGGGCAGAAATGCCCGCCCCCCCGGGCTTGCGCCTTGCAAACCTCACGCACCTTACCCATCCCATGTCGGTTGATCTGCATTTGGACAATTGTGCCAGTAAATCCCGGCTGGTCATTGCCCGGGTGCTGGGTGGTACAGGGTATTGGAAATATGGTGCCGAGCAATACTCGGCCCGCCTGCGTGAGGCCGGCGTGCCCCTCGCCTTGTTGCCCGGGGATGACAAGCCGGACCCGGACCTGAAAGCGCTCTCGACCATATCCGACGCTGACTATGAGGCGCTGTGGGCCTATATGGTTGAGGGCGGGCCGGAAAATGCAGGTAATTTCCTGAGATATGCCCGGGTCATGCTGGATGGCGGGGAAAAACCGGCCCCGGCGCGGCCACTTCTTCGCGCCGGTATCTACTGGCCCGGGGCGGGTGTCGCCGATCTTTCGGTTCTCCGCAAAGAATGGCAGGAAGATGCACCCGTGGTGCCGCTGGTTTTTTATCGGGCTTTGTTGCAGGGCGCCGGGCTGAATCCGATCAACCGCCTGGCCAAGACGCTGTTGCGGCGGGGCCTCAACCCGCTGCCAGTGTTTGTTGCCAGCCTGAAGGATCCTGTTTCTGCCGCAACTCTGGAGCACCTGTTTGCCGAATCCCCGCCTGCCGTGATCCTGAATTGCACTGCTTTTGCCGTTGGCTCTGCTCAGGAGGGCGAGCATCTGAAAGGGGCTTCGAACCCTTTTCAGATGCCTTCTGCCAACCGCGCGCCGGTGTTTCAGGTGGTTTTGGCCTCTTCTGACGAAGACGCTTGGATTGAGGGTCTTTCAGGTCTTTCCGCGCGCGATATTGCCATGAACGTTGCGTTGCCCGAGGTGGATGGTCGCGTGCTTTCCCGCGCCATTTCCTTCAAGGGTGAGGCGTTCTTTGACGAGGCAACCGAATGTCCGATCGCCGCCTATCAGGCCCAAGGCGATCGGGTGCAATTTGTCTCCGAGCTGGCGGCCTCGTGGGCAAAGCTGCGCGACACGCCGGTGTCTGAACGTCGGGTCGCACTGGTGTTGGCGAACTATCCCAACAAGGACGGTCGCCTTGCCAATGGCGTGGGCCTCGACACGCCTGCGGCGACCGTTCATGTCATGAACCTGCTTGGCAAGGCAGGCTACAGGGTTACCGACCCGCCCGCCGATAGTAATGCGTTGATGCAGGCCATTCTTGCCGGGCCGACGAATTGGCTCACCGATCGCACCGCCCGCAATGGTGGGGTGCACTTGTCCATGGCGGAATATCAGGTTGATTATGGGCGGCTGCCGTGGGAACTGCGGGACCGAATCGAGGCCCGTTGGGGTGCGCCAGAGGCCGATCCGTTTTACACGCCCGGGCGCACCGATTGCGGACATTTCACTCTGTCGGTCCTGCAATACGGTAATGTAGTGGTTGGTATTCAGCCGGCACGTGGGTACAATATCGACCCGACGGATACCTATCACAGCCCCGATCTTGTGCCGCCGCACCATTATCTGGCGTTTTACTTTTGGCTGCGCCATCAGTTCCGCGCAAATGCTATTGTTCATATGGGCAAACACGGCAATCTGGAATGGCTTCCCGGCAAAGCGCTGGCGTTGAGCCAGACCTGCCTGCCCGAGGCGGTGCTTGGACCGACCCCACATATCTACCCGTTCATCGTTAACGATCCAGGGGAAGGCACCCAGGCCAAGCGGCGTGCCAGCGCGGTGATTATTGACCACCTGACCCCACCGCTGACCCGGGCCGAAACGTATGGCCCGTTGCGTGATCTTGAGGCGCTGGTTGACGAATATTACGAGGCCGCCGGGGTTGACCCGCGCCGCATAGACCACTTGAAGCGTGAGATCCTGTCGCTGTCGGAAGCCACCGGGCTGGATCAGGACGCCGGGTTTGAGGGCGAAGAATCCGGCGATCTGGCCAAGCTTGACGCATACCTCTGTGAACTGAAAGAAGCGCAAATCCGCGATGGGTTGCATGTGTTCGGCCAATCGCCTGCTGGCAAGTTGGCCCGCGACCTTGTGCAGGCGCTGGTTCGGGTTCCGCGTGGCGATGGCACCGGGGCGGATGCCTCGCTTACCCGGGCGCTGGCGGCGGACCTTGACCTTGCTTTTGACCCGCTGGACTGCGACATGGCGGCACCGTGGACTGGACCGCGCCCGGACGCGCTTGATATCGGCGGGACATGGCGAACCGCAGGCGACACGGTGGAGCGGCTGGAAGAATTTTCGGCTCGGTTGATTGATAACAAGGCGGGCCCGCCGGGGCTGCAGAGTGCGGCGGTGCTCGATAAAATTGCGGCTCATGTGCGTCCGGTGGTAGAGGCTTGCGGTCCGGCGGAGGGGAAGGGCCTCCTCACCGCCCTTTCAGGGCAATTCGTCGCCCCTGCGCCATCCGGCGCGCCGACCCGCGGACGGCTGGACGTGCTGCCGACAGGGCGGAATTTTTATTCTGTTGACAGCCGGGCTGTGCCGACGCCTACCGCTTGGGCGCTGGGTTGGAAAAGCGCCAATCTGCTGATTGAAAAGCACTTGCAAACCCATGGCGATTGGCCACGGGCTATGCTGCTCACCGCCTGGGGTACCGCCAACATGCGCACCGGCGGCGACGACATTGCCCAGGCGCTGGCGCTGATGGGGGTCAAGCCGCGCTGGGATTCCGCCAATCGCCGGGTCATCGGCTTTGAGATCATTCCCATGGGCGCGCTGGGCCGACCGCGTGTTGATGTCACCTTGCGGATCTCGGGCTTTTTCCGCGATGCTTTTCCGCAGTTGATCGCGTTGGTCGATAATGCGGTGCGCGCGGTTATGGCGCTGGAGGAGCCCGACGCAGACAATCCTGCCGCCGCCCGTGCCCGGGCCGGCGAAGAGACCGCGCGCATTTATGGTGCCAAGCCCGGCGCATACGGTGCGGGGCTTCAGGCAATGATCGACGAACGCTTGTGGAGCGCCAAGGCGGACCTGGCTGAGGCCTATCTGGAATGGGGTGCCTATGCCTATACGGCCGAGGCCGAAGGGAAGCGTGACCGTGCTGGCTTCGAAGCGCGACTGGGGCAGGTTGAGGCTATCGTGCAAAACCAGGACAACCGCGAGCACGACCTGCTGGACAGCGACGATTATTACCAATTCGAGGGCGGGGCGGCGGCGGCCGTGTCGACCCTGCAAGGGCAGGACCGGGTGATTTATCACAACGATCACTCCCGTCCCGAGCGCCCGGTGATCCGCACTTTGGACGATGAAATTGGCCGAGTGGTGCGGTCGCGTGTCGTCAATCCGAAATGGATCGATGGTGTAAAGCGCCACGGCTACAAGGGCGCGTTTGAGATGGCGGCGACGGTCGATTACCTGTTTGCCTTCGCCGCCACAACCGGAGCTGTGAAAAACCACCATTTCGACCTGGTGCACGCGGCCTTTCTGGAAGATGAAGACACGCGCGCCTTTATCGAGGCCTGTAACGCGCCCGCTTTGCGCGAGATAGCCGAGCGGTTGAGCGAGGCCATGAAGCGTGGGCTGTGGGTGCCCAAATCAAACTCGGCGCGGGCTTTGATAGAGACGCTCCTGTAGGGCCAGCGCTCCCGCCCTGTCTGCCCCTTGCGGCGCGCGCCATGGTTGGGGGAGGCTTATTTTCTGATCGAAAACGCGCCTGAAAAGAGGCCTCCGGCGGGAGTATTTTGGGAAAGATGAAAAGGTGGGCGAAAGCTTTGGTATCACGTCGATTATTCAGCTTGTATGCCGGCCGCTTTGCTGATTGCCGCTTTGGTCGCCGCAGTATCCGCCTGGTATTTCAACAGGTACTTGTCACCGCGATGGGTCACCACCTGGGCTGCGGAAAACAGCGTGTTGACTATTTTAATTTCGCGCAAAGGGATGTCGCGTTCGGCAGGGCCGACCAGGCGTTGATTGGTCAAAGTCCAGACCACCTGGAGTTGTTCGCTGGCAACGTAAAACCCGCGAATGCCAATGGCAAAGACTGAGCCAACCACGCCGGTCCACGGAAACGGGTTGCCAATCGCCATCAAGACCCCGACCATGATCACCGATCCTAATGCTGCGAGCATGATGTGCTCGCGGATATAGGTTGCGCGGCTACTCTGAAATTGTGCCAGCAATTCCTCGCCTTTTCTGAGGTCTGTTTCAGACATAAACGCCCTCCGATTCCGCCCGCGCCCCCAGATTTCGCGCCAACAGGTCCATTGCTGCCATGCGCACGGCGACGCCCATTTCCACCTGTTCCTGAATAACCGACCGGTTGATGTCGTCGGCAATGGTGCCATCTATTTCGACCCCCCGGTTCATTGGCCCAGGGTGCATGACAATGGCGTCATCCTTGGCGAATCCCAGTTTTTCGGCGTCCAGCCCCCAACGATGGTAATATTCCCGCTCCGACGGGATAAAGCCGCCATCCATGCGTTCCTTTTGCAAACGCAACATCATCACGACATCGGCACCCTCTAACCCTGCGCGCATATCATGGGTTACCTCAACCCCCAGCGCGCCGACTTGTGAAGGCATGAGTGTCGGTGGGCCAACAAGGCGCACCCGGTTCTCCATCTTGCCCAGCAGCAGGATGTTGGAGCGCGCGACCCGGCTATGGGCAATATCGCCGCAGATCGCGATGGTAAGGCGGTGCAAACGCCCCTTTTCGCGGCGAATAGTCAGCGCATCAAGCAGCGCCTGCGTTGGGTGCTCGTGGCGGCCGTCCCCGGCATTCAGAACCGCGCAATTGACCTTCTCGGCCAGCAAATTCACCGCGCCGGAATGCGGGTGGCGCACCACCAAAAGATCCGGGTGCATCGCGTTCAGCGTAAGGGCCGTATCAATCAACGTCTCGCCCTTTTTGATAGAACTGGCCTGCATGGCCATATTCATCACGTCGGCCCCCAGCCGTTTGCCGGCAATCTCAAAACTCGCCTGTGTCCGGGTGGAGTTCTCGAAAAACATGTTGATCTGGGTGAGCCCCTTGAGCCGGTCCGAGCGTTTGTCAGGCGAGCGGTTCAGTTCGGCATAGCGATCAGCAAGATCCAGTAAGGTGGTGATGTCGCCGGGACTCAAAGCCTCGATGCCCAACAGGTGACGATGACGAAAAGACATGTATTCCCCCGGAAAGCTTCGCCCGCTTATAGGCGGGCGGCGAAGCTCCGGCAAGCGCTTGTGAGCAAGGCGCGGCCATACTACCCTTGGCCATGGATTCGGCGAGTGAATATCACGCGGGGCTGGCCGCCCTGCGCTGGCAGGTGGAAATGGGCGCGACCGAGGCGATCGGTGACGCGCCCATCAACCGTTTTGAAATGCCGGACAAGCCTCCACAACGTAAAACCGCCCGCAAGTCTCTTGCGCAAGCAACCAGCGCCCCGGTTTCGCTGCCACCTCCTGGCGCAGTTGACCCGGTGACCATCGCCCGCGAGGCCGCCGCCGCTTCGGGTGATCTGGACGCCTTGCACACCGCCTTGCAGGCATTTGAGCATTGCCAGCTCAAGCGCGGTGCCCGCAACACGGTGTTTGCCGATGGCGACCCTTCCTCGCGCGTCATGGTCATAGGGGAAGCCCCTGGCCGGGACGAGGACCTTGCGGGACGCCCGTTCGTGGGTCGGGCTGGTCAATTACTCGACCGCATGCTCGCGGCCATCCATCTTGATCGCAAGGCCAAAGGGGCAGGGGGGAGCTATATCACCAACGTTCTGCCTTGGCGCCCCCCGCAAAATCGCGAGCCAGAGCCCGAGGAAATGGCCATGCTGGTGCCGTTTCTTGAGCGCCACATAGAACTTGTGGCTCCCAATCTGCTGATCCTCATGGGTAACACGCCCTGCCAAGCCCTGCTGGGGCGGCGCGGCATTACCCGGATGCGCGGCAAATGGGTCGAGGCGCTGGGCTTGCCAGTCATGCCGATGTTCCACCCCGCCTACCTGCTCAGAAATCCGGCCGCCAAGCGCGAATCCTGGGCCGATTTGCTCGACATCCAGGACCGTCTACGCAGGTTCTGATTGCTTCCTCTTGCAGCAAATGTCCTGCCTTATGTATCAAACGCACCAACATAAATGAATCCCTTACGGCCTGAATGCGTAACCATGCCAAATGCAGGACAAGACCATAGAACCGCGCTTTCGGTAATCTGGCACAAGGGCGGTGAACAGGCAAAGTTGGCGGAAACGCTACAATTCATGTTGCAAACCCTTGAGTAATTTGAGACGAGCATTCTTCACCCACAACATCCGATGTGATGCGGGTAAATTGTCTCTCAATACTATCCAGGATCAGGACCTATTACTATTGGGGGTTCCCAAAGGGTGTGATTTCTGAGGCAACTTTGGTAGGCGGACCTGCCCATATCGGATCATTTTGGCTTGTAGAAGCACAAATCGAGCACATAAAGCGTAAGCGCCACGAACGCCCCATCGATTTCGGGCCTTCCGCCTCGGCCCTGACGCT
>CAYSBG010000041.1:0-10081 GCA_964429125.1 uncultured Aliiroseovarius sp. | reverse complement strand
GCTGCTCTGGGTGCTGCTCGGCGGCGCGGGCACAGTTCTGGGACCGTTCATCGGCACGTTGTTCATGTTCTATCTGGTTGATATATCAAGCTCTTTGACTGACGCGTGGATGCTGGTGGTTGGTATTTGCCTGGTGTTTCTGACCCTGTTTTTACCCAAGGGCCTGCTGGGCACATTGCGCACGCGGGGGCTGAAATGGCTGCCGTGACCCTGCTTGAAACCCGTGCGCTCAGCCGCTCTTTCGGCGGGCTGAAGGCGGTGCAGAATGTCGACTTTTCCCTGCAACAGGGCGAGATCCGCGCGCTTATCGGCCCCAACGGCGCGGGCAAGACCACGTTTGTTTCGATGCTCTGCGGTCGTATCGCGGCCAGCAGCGGGCAGGTGTTTTTCGAGGGCGCCGAGGTTACCGGCCTGCCCGCTCACAAGCGTATTCAACAGGGCATGGCCTATACCTTTCAGATCACCTCGGTCTTTGCCGATCTCAGCGTTTATGAAAACGTTGCCTTGGCAGTGCAGGCGCGCAGTCGCGGCAAAGCGGTGATGGCCGGGGCCATGGCGGCGCTGAAACGCGTGGGATTGGCCGACCGCGCCGAACAGCGTGCCGGCGACCTGGCCTATGGCCACCAGCGGCTTCTGGAAATCGCCATGGGGCTGGGTCAACAGCCAAAACTTCTGATCCTTGACGAGCCGACCCAGGGGCTTTCCGATGGCGAGATCGAGGCTTTTCTTGCCCTGATCAAAGGTCTGGCCGGGCAAACCACGGTGCTGCTGATCGAACACAATATTCCGGTTGTCATGGCGCTTGCCCAGCGCATCACGGTGTTGAGCTTTGGCAAGGTTATTGCCGAAGGCAGCCCCGGGGAAATCCATGAAAATGCCCGGGTGCAAGCGGCCTATTTGGGGAGCGGCGAATGATTCTGGACATGCAGAATGTCGATGCGGCCTATGGGCAGGTGCAGGTTTTGCGCGCGTTTTCGCTGGGCGTTTCACCCGGCGAAATCCTCTGCCTGCTCGGGCGCAATGGTGCCGGGAAAACCACGGCGCTCAAAACCATCATGGGGCTGGTGGCGACGCAAAGCGGAAAAATCACCATGGAGGGCCAACGCCTTGACACGCTTGCGGCCTGGAAGGTGCCAGGCCACGGCATCGGCTATATCCCCCAGGGACGCCGCCTGTTTGCCGAGCTGAGTGTTGAGGAAAACCTGACCATCGGTCTGATGGCCCGCAAAAAGGGCGTCGCTGTGCGCGCCCGTGTGCTGGAGATGTTTCCCCGACTGGGCGAGCGGCTTCACCAGCAGGCGGGTTCGCTATCGGGCGGCGAACAACAAATGCTCGCCACCGCCCGCGCCCTGTGCCTGGAACCGAAGGTGTTGTTGCTGGACGAGCCGACAGAGGGCCTGCAGCCTTCAATGATCGCGCTGATCCGCGACGCGGTCGTGACACTGGCCCGCGACGGGGTGGCGGTGATATTGGTCGAGCAGCGCATCGACGCGGTGTTGGAAATCGCCAACCGGGTCGTGTTTGTCGAAAACGGTCGCGCCGCGCGCACGGCAACGCCGGCGCAACTGCGCGCCGAGCCGGAATTGTTGCACCGATATGTCGGCGTGTGACCGGCGTTTTCAGGTCAGCTTGCGTACAAGATGTAAAAACACCGCCTGCTCGCTTTCGGAAAGCGGGGCCAGGGTTTCCACGCTCACCCCGCGCCCGGCCGGCTCCAGTTCAGCAAAAAGCGCCCTTCCCGTATCGGTCAGCGAAACGATGGTCCGGCGTCGGTCGGTCTTGTCGTTCTCGGTCTTGACCAGCCCGCGTTTGCCCAGCCGGTCGACCACCCCCTTGATCGTTGCCGCATCCATCGCCGTAAGGCGCCCCAACGCGTTCTGCGACAGCGCCCCGGCCTCTTCGAGCTTGGCCAAAGTGGCAAATTGCATCGAGGTCAGATCGGGAATCCCGCGTGAAAACAGGGCCAAATGGCGTTGCAACGCGCGGCGGAGCAAAAAGCCGACCTGATCGTCCAGCCGGTAGGGCGGTTTCTTTTCAACGTCGTTCATCCGCCAAACGTGGCGCAATTTACCCAGCGTGTAAACCCGGCTTTACCCGGGCAGCAATAGCGATGCGTCACCATAGGAAAAGAACCGGTATTGCGCGGCAATCGCATGGGCATAGATCTCGCGTATGCGTTCCACCCCCATCATGGCCGATACCAGCATCATCAGGGTCGATTTGGGCAGGTGAAAATTGGTCATCAACGCGTCCGCTACCTGGAATTGGTATCCCGGGGTGATGAAGATGTCGGTGGCCCCCTGCCACGGCGTGACCCGCCCGGAAACGGCCGCGGTTTCGATCAATCGCAGGGCCGTGGTGCCGACCGGAATGATCCGCCCGCCGGCCGCGCGGGTCGCGTTGATCTCGGCTGCGGCCTCGGCACCGACAAAACCCCGCTCCGCATGCATCTTGTGGTCGGAAATATCGTCGACCTTGACCGGCAGGAAGGTGCCCGCCCCCACATGCAGGGTCACATGGGTGAAATCGACCCCCTTTTCACGCAGCGCGCTCAGCAACACCTGGTCAAAATGCAGCGACGCCGTAGGCGCGGCAACCGCACCGCGATGGCGGGCGAAAACCGTTTGATAATCGGTGTGGTCGCGCCTGTCTGCCGGGCGTTTGGCGGCGATATACGGCGGCAGGGGCATCTGGCCGACCGCACCAAGGGCGGCGTCAAATTCATCGCCACCCAGGTTGAAACCGATCCGCGCCTGCCCGTCCTTCTTGTCGATCATATGGGCGCGCAAGCCCGCCCCAAAACGGACTTCTTCACCGACGCGCCATTTGCGCAAGGGTTTGACCAGGGCCCACCATTGCCCCGCGCCCGCAGGCTCCAGCAAGGTCGCTTCGATGCGCGCGCCTTCGGCCCCATCCGCCAGCAGGCGCCGGCCAAACAGCCGCGCAGGCATGACCTTGGTGTCGTTCAGCACCAACCGGTCGCCAGGCGCCAACCAATCGGCCAACGATCCGGCGACATCGTCAACCAGCCGCCCTGGCGTGGCCACCAGCAGGCGGGACGCCCTGCGCGGGCGCACCGGGCGGGTGGCAATCAACGTTTCCGGCAGATCAAAGTCGAAATCGCTGAGTTTCAATGGTTTTTGGCTGGAACTATCGGGCATCGCGACTCATTGGGTCAATTTCGGCGGTGGTCTGCGGAACAGTTCACGAAACATGGCCGGTGTAAATATCGAAAGCGGGTTGACGTCCACCTTCGGATCATCCGGGGTGCCGGTCAACGTATAGGTAAAGCCAAGCAAACCCTCGCCCTTGCGGGTAAACACCCGGCCAATGGAGTTGATAATATAGATCGGTGACAACACTCCGGCCAGGTCCATCTGGCCAACGCCCAAGGTATAGGTGCCGTCCATGGATATGCCGATCGAGGCGCCAATGGCGCTGCCTTTGGTGATCGTCACTTTGCTGGGGGTCATGCGAAAGCGCGCCTCGACTTTTTGAAACAATATCCCTTCTTCCTGTACTTGTTCCAGCAGGCCGACCACGGATATCGCGCCGAGCAATTCCAGCAAAGCCGGGGCGCTGGTGGTGCGGATCCGTTCGATATCCAGCTGGCCGTCATATACGCCCTCTCCTGCGTGCGGGGCCAGAATCAAGGTCATGTCGCCGCCGCGCGTCGACTGGAACACCCCGGCGGCTTTGAGCACTCCGCCGGCATCGTTTGATTTGATACGAAACGCGGTGCCCGCTGCCTGGGGCGCAACCACACCATTGATCCGCGGTCCGCCATTGACCCGGGCGGTAAAAGTGCCGTGCAGGCCGCCAGAGCGGTCCAACGTGGCGCTGAAGTCCGTCAGGTCAATGCCTGTTGTAATCTTAAGCCGGTCAAGCTGAATATCTACCGGCGCTTGCGCGTCGCGATCGGCCGCACCATTTGGCGCGGCGCCAAAGGACGCCCGGCTCATATCCGCAGTCCCGCCCCGGACGCTGATCGCCACCGGCGCCCCGGCGCCGCGCCCGGCAATCGTTACCGGCGCATCAAGCCAGTTCAGCAGCCGCACCCGCTCAAATACCGCCTCGTCAAAACCGCCGTCGGGTTTGAGGGTGACCACCCCGTTGGCCACTAGCCCGGGCGCGTCAAATTCCAGCCGCTCGACCGAGACCGGATTGTCCAGATGCCCGGCGACCAACAACTTGCCGGTGCGATTGCGCGCCTTCTCCCAGCCTATTTCGGGAATGCTCAGGCCCAGGCGGTTGAGGTCTGAAGTCAACCGGAAGGCCGGGCGTTGGCCACGGGTAAAATCGAGGGAGAATTGCCCGGTGCCCTGCCCGCTTACGCTCCCATCAGGCAGGCCAATATTGAACGTGTCCAACATCGCCTGATTGAGGTCGATCACCGCCTCAAGGCGGGAAGTTCCGTCAGCTGCCGGGCCGATAGTGGCAAACCAGCTGCCCGTGCCGCTGGCCGCGCCAATGCGCACCGCACCAGTGATTTCGATATGCCGGTTGTCCACCTCGACCCGCGCATGCGCTGCCGTTAACACCTTGCCAGGCACCAACACCGCCGAGCGCACTTGCTCGACCACCGCGTCAAACGCGAAGTCAACATCCTCTGGCCGCAAATTCGGGCGCAATATCAAGGCCACCTCGCCACTGCCGCGCACGTGCCCGGTAGCCAGATCGGGGCCGAACGCCGTGGTCTTGAATACGTCGAAGGGTTTGGCTGCCAGCAGCGAAAGAAGCGCCTTGAGCGGCCCGGAAACCTGCACATCGACACGCGCCGGGGTCGGCTTTGTCGGCATATCGGGAATGGTAAAAACCGTGCCGGCGATGTCCACTTTGCCACCGCCATCCGGGGCGCGTACAAAACCGCCTTCCGACACCGCCATAAAGCTGTCGTCGCGGATCACCATATACCCGCGACCCGCCTGCAGCGGCGCCATGGCCTTGATCACCCGGGCGTTGAAATCGGAAAACCCGGCCTCGACCAAGACCCGCCGTTCGGTGCCCGGCGTCAACCGGACCGAGGCATTCATCCCGACAATCCGGCCTCCGGTGACGTTTTCTGCAACCCAGGTCCGGGCTTTGGGTGCCAGCTTTAACGGCCACAGCGCCAGGGCCTGCGCCTTTTCCAATGCTTCCGCCGTCCCGTCCAGCGCCAATGACCAGCCCCCACTGGTCGCCGCAATCTGGCCGTTAACAGTGAAGCTGGTCCCGTCCTGAACCAAAACCACCTGCCCCAGGTCCAGGGTGAATGGATTCAGGTGGAGCCGGAAATCGGCTGCGCCACCTTCTATTTCAACGGTGTTTTCAAATAATTCCCCGGCCCTGATCGTCGCGCTTTCGATCTGGAACTGGCCCAGCAGGGTGCTGGGCCAGCCGTTATTGAAATCGTTCAGGTACAAATATCCCTGCCCCAACACTTCGCCCAGCTCCGAGCGCGTGTTGATCGAGGGAAAGTTAAGGCGTTGGTCGCCGGGGTCATAGTCGATATAAACCTTGGCGGTTTCAAACCGGACCGGGCGCGCGCCTGGCGTCGGCGACAGCGCGCCGGGTCCAAGCTCCAGCGTCCCGGCCAGTTCGGACACCGCGCCGGAGGCATCAATTGACGAGCGCAAAGCCCCGGAAATAGGGGCATCCAATACCCCGAGAAAAGCCAGAAGCGGCGATTGCGCGGCGATGTCGGCGGCCACCGCATTTTTGAAACTGGCGCTGATCGAGGCCGCCGGCGACAGCTTGTCGGTGCGAAACCCCAGCTCGACCACAGCGAGTTCCTCTGTCTGGTTGAAAACGTCGAAATTCACCGTGATATCAACGATCTTGTCGGTTTGGGTCAGCTTCAGGCGGCCATCTGTGACTTGCCAAAGCCGCCCGGATCGCGCATCCTCAAGGGTGATCGTCAACGCGTCCATTTCGACCAGATCCATCTGCGCCATCGGCGGCTTGCTGAACACCGCATCAATGGCATCCAGCACCCCCGCAAGGTCGCCCGAGGCGCCGGTTTTCTGCCCGAACGCCAGATCAAGCGTACCGTCAACCCGGCGGCGCAGGGTCACCTCGGCGCCGGTCAGGTACAGGCGTGCGGGTTGAAACCGTCCGCGCAAGGCAGCGCCCATATTCACCCCGGTCTGCACCCGAAAAATGCGGGCGATTTCCAGACCGGTTTCGTCCTTGATGCTGAGATCGACCAAAGAAAACCGCGGGGCACCTTCGGGTGAAACACCAAATTCCACCCGCCCAAGCCCGATTGCGCCTGTGGGAAATTCCCGGTTCAGGCGCGCCTCGACCTTGTTGGCCACCCATTGCGGCAATGGCACTGCCCGCCCGGTCGCGGCCATGCTGGCCAATACCAGCGCCAGACCCAGGCCCAGCACGCCAAGCGTCGGCCAAAAGCTGAAATGGAACACCCAGCGCCGACGCCGCCTGCGCAACTTACGCGCCTTGTGGCGTTCGCTCGCCACTGCGTTCTGATCCGGTGCGTTCTGATCTGGCATTTCTTCGGTCATGAACGCCTGTTACTTTTGTGGGTTGCGCTGCGATGTGGCGCCCCAGCGCCGCGCGCCTGACCCTATTGCAGGACGCCGATGATGCCAAGAGACCTGCGCCTGGCCCCGATATCGCGCCCGGTTTTGCCGGCCGATGCGCACAAAAATCCGCGAGGTTGCGCCAAATCGTCGAGAATTCGCCCTTGTGCGCAGGTTTTTGGCAGTTTTTCGCCGGTCGAGCCAAGACAAGCCAATGTTATCGCCGGAAAAATCTTGCGCCGCGATGGGCGGGCCTGTAGTAGGTTGTCCAATGCCTGCACAAAAAGACGGGCAAAAGGGGATGAATACCGGGGTCCTAGGTTTGCACAAGACACTGACTGACAAGCTGAATCACGTGCTTTCGCGGGGCCTGCCCGAGAAGCGGCTGTTCCTGCGTTCCGAAGATGGCACCCGGTTTTTCCGCTTTACCCCGTTGGGACAGGCCGTGGCCTGGGCCGGGTCGGTGCTTTTCGTCTCCTGGGCGATTATCGCCACGGCAATCCTGTTGATGGACTCGATCGGCTCGGGCAATGTACGTGACCGGGCGGAACGCGAACAGCGTCTTTATGAAGAACGCCTGCAGGTTCTGGCGATAGAGCGTGACACCCGGGCGGCCGAAGCCCTTGCCGCACAGGAACGGTTCAACCTGGCCCTGGCCCAGGTCAGCCAGATGCAGGAGGCCCTGCTGGCCAGCGAAGACCGGCGCCGGGAATTGGAAACCGGCATCGGCGTGATTCAGGCCACCCTGCGCCGTACCATGAAGGAACGCGACGCGGCCCGCGGCTCGGTCGAGGAAATGCTGGCCGAAGCGCGGGCTGAGCAAGGCGGCGATGCGCCGCTTACCACGACCAGCGAAGACGCCAAATCGACGCTGGATTTCCTGACTGCCGCTCTGGAATCCACGGCTGCGGAGCGCGACCTGATGGCGGCGAGCGCGGCCGAAGCCGAAGAATTCGCCCAGAACATGATATTCGAGCAGCGCCTGCGCGACGAGCGCAACGACCAGATTTTCCGCCAGCTCGAAGATGCAGTGACCATTTCGCTGGAGCCAATGGACAAGATGTTCCGCGCCTCGGGCATGTCGGTTGAGCAGATCCTCGATCAGGTCCGCGCCGGCTATTCCGGCCAAGGCGGCCCGCTCACCCCGCTTGTTCTTTCGACCATGGGAGGGGTGCCGGACCCCGATGTGGTGCGCGCCAACATGATCCTCGACCAGATCGACCGCGTGAACCTTTACCGCATCGCCGCCGAAAAAATGCCCTTTGCCATGCCGGTCAAGGATTCGTTTCGCTACACCTCGGGCTTTGGCATGCGTTGGGGGCGAATGCACAAGGGCACGGACCTTGCCGCCCCTATCGGCACGCCGATCTATGCGACTGCCGACGGGGTGGTCAAATGGGCCGATTGGCAATCCGGTTATGGGCGCCTGATCGAGCTGGATCACGCCTTCGGGCTTGAAACCCGCTATGCGCAT
Organism: uncultured Aliiroseovarius sp.; assembly: GCA_964429125.1. Taxonomy (GTDB): domain Bacteria; phylum Pseudomonadota; class Alphaproteobacteria; order Rhodobacterales; family Rhodobacteraceae; genus JAAEUB01. Next base: position 2,086 of record CAYSBG010000041.1, on the reverse strand, counting down.
CTCTCCGCCATTTACGTCAGAAAAGGCCAAAGGGTCTCGCGCGGCGACAAAATTGGTGCTATGGGGAATTCTGGACGCTCCACCGGATCGCATCTTCACTATGAAATCCGTGTGAACGGTAAAGCAATCAACGCGATGACTTACATCAAGGCAGGTAACAATGTTTTCTAAAAGCAGAATCAACGAACCCGGCCCGAAACAGGCTGGTGAAACCGACGCAAAGCCCGCAGGTGGCGCGGCGATGAAAGCCGGGGGCACCCCGCCGCCGCCGGCACAATCCAGCGCGCCAAAGGTCAAGCCGCCGGCAAGCTCGCTGTCCAGCGACCTGGTGATCAAGGGCAACCTGAAATCCACCGGCGATATCATGGTCGAAGGCACGGTCGAGGGCGACATTCGCGCCCACACCATGACCGTCGGCGAACATGCCACCGTCAAGGGCGAAATCGTCGCCGATGATATCGTGGTCAATGGCCGGGTGATTGGCCGGGTGCGTGGCCTCAAGGTCCGCCTGACCGCCACCGCGCGGGTCGAGGGGGACATCATTCACAAGACCATCGCCATTGAAAGCGGTGCGCATTTCGAAGGCACCGTGCAACGTCAGGAAGACCCGCTCAACGGCGGTAAGGGCGGCGCCAAGCCGGCCCCGAAAGCCTGATCCCAAGATCCTGAACACATACCAATTTCAAGGGCCGCCCATTGATCCGGGTGGCCCTTTTGGTTTTCGACAGAGCCTGTCGCACCAAATCGAATTCGTCCGGCAGTTCGAACGCATTTGCTTGCGCAAACGCTGGCTTGCCCCGCCAGTCAAATACCCGATTCTGATCAGGTACGACACGCTCTGGCAAAGCGCGGGTTACCCGGCCCGCTCAATCTTCATAAGAAACCGCACGGCGATACAGGTGCCATGTGGCATGTCCAAGTATCGGCAGAACCAGGAACAGGCCCAGGAAATAGGGTAGCATCGCCGCGACCAGCAAGACCGCAATCAGCAGTCCCCAGGCCAGCATCACCACCAGGTTTCCGGTCACGAACTGAAACGAGTTGATCATCGCGGTGATAAAATCCATTTCCCGGTCGAGCAGCATCGGGATCGAAATTGCCGTTAGCGAAAACAGCATGAACGCCATCGCCCCGCCGACAATCGTTCCAACCGCCAACATGGTCAGCCCGTTTTGCGTCAGCAACGTGTCCTGCCAGTTACCAATCACATTGGTCATCGGCTGTAGCCCCATGAACAGGGCAAATACCAGATGCGCCATGAACACCCAGAACATGAAGAACATGATCAGCACCATGGCCATTGACGGGCATTGGCGGTGGCGCTGGCCAAAGACCACGCCGACGATCCCGCGAAATTCCAGCTCTTCGCCGGTTTCCAGGCGCCGGCTGACCTCGTACATGCCGACGGCCAGAAACGGCGCCAGGATGGGAAAGCCCAGCGCCATGGGGATCACCCACAACTCGCGCCCTTCAATAGCCAGTTCGGCCCAGATCAGGATGCCGCCAATCACGAATATTGCCGCGAAAAACAGCCCGTACAGCGGTGCTCTGCGAAAATCCCTGAACCCAGCTGCCAATGAAGCAGCCAGGTCGCCAAAGCCGATCTTGTTGAGAATGGCCGGAGAGGAAGCCTCGGCAAAAGTGGTGTCGGTCATCATAATCCCCGTGGTTTTGTTGTTTCTTGTTACCGGGAGTATTGGACGAAACTTGATCTGGATCAAGTTTCGCGTTTTCTCGCGAGTTGATTTGCCTCAAATCCAACGGGTGCGGCAGGTGAAAAAACCTGCGGCAGCAACCTCCGACCAGGGGGTGTCTCTATGCTTTGGTGGTTCTGGAAAACAGCGACGTTGCCCATCAGGGCAGAGAAGAGCCTATTCCCCCTGCGCCTCGGCGCGGCTTTTGCCGGCCACGTCCTGGGCCAGGGTCGCGGCCATGAAATCGTCAAGGTCCCCGTCCAGCACCCCTTGGGTATCAGAGGTTTCATGCGAGGTGCGCAGGTCTTTGACCATCTGGTAAGGGTGCAGCACATACGAGCGGATCTGGTTGCCCCAGCCGGCATCGCCCTTGGCGGCGTGGGCCTCGTTGA
>CAYSBG010000040.1:0-10139 GCA_964429125.1 uncultured Aliiroseovarius sp. | reverse complement strand
GGCGTGACTGTCGCCCCAGATCAGCACCTCCGGCGGGCCTTTCGGCCCCAACGCGCATGTCTCAATCCCGGCAAATACGCCCTCTTCGGCGATGGCACAGCGCGACCAATCCTGCAGGAAATCGGCGCTGGCGTCGATGTGGGTGCGCAATGCCGGGGCAAAACGTCCGGCCAGCCCATCGCCTTTGTAAATGACCGCCCCCACACCCAGGAACAGAAGCGAACCAAGCAGCCATCCGGCGATCAATGCGCGGGTGCCGACCCGCCCCGGCTGGCGCACGGGCTGCTCGACAAAGCGCCAGGACAGCCCCGACAACAGCAGCGCCAAAGCGGCCCAAAGCGCAGCTTCCAGCGGTCCCGAATACCCGCCGCGCCAGTATTTCGACAAGGTCAGCACCGGCCAGTGCCACAGGTAAAGCGAATAGGAAATGCGGCCGAAGAATACCGGCACCGCGCTTGCCAACGCGCGGTTAACCAGGCCGCCCGCCTGCCCAGCCCACAACGCCAGCACCGCGCCGGCGACCGGAACACCGACCTGCCAACCGGGAAAACCCGCGCCCGGGCGCACCCATGTAATGCCGCCCAGCATCAGCAGTAGTCCTGCCCAGCTGGCCCATCCTGGACCGGGGCGCCGCGCGAAGGTTGCCAGCAACACCCCGGCCAAAAGCTCCCACGCGCGCAGAGGAAACAGGTAAAAAGCGGCGGATTGGTAGCCCGATGTCATCCAGATTTCGCCGGCAAGTGACGCAAAAAAGAGCGCCACTAGAGCGCCTTTCAACACGGCTTTTCCACGGCCCAATACAACGATGACAAACGGCAGGACCATGTAGAATTGCTCTTCTACGGCAAGCGACCATGTGTGCAGCAACACCTTGTTATCAATACCAATATCGAAGTATCCCGTCTCGCGAAAGAAATGCAGATTGGCCAGATAGGTGGTTGCCGCAATAAGCTCCTTGCCGAATTCGCGCATTTCGAACGGCAACAGGATAAACCATGCAGCCAGCAGGCTTGCCGCAGACATGGCGAAGTAGGCTGGCGCCAGTCGCCGGATTCGCCTGAGGTAGAAACGGCCCAGCCGGATACGCCCGGATTGCGCCCGCTCACGCATCAAAATGCCGCCAATCAGGAATCCGGAAATGACAAAGAAAATGTCGACACCGACCAACCCGCCGCCAACAAACGGCACGCCAAAATGATAGGCCACCACCGCCAAAACGGCAATGGCGCGCAGCCCGTCGATTTCGGGTCGGTACACGAGAGGGGGCTTGTATCCTGTCTGTTTTTGCACGCCAGCCAACCTTGCCCCCGGCCAAGCTCTAGGGGTCAGGCGAGTTTGCGTCAAGTTTTACCCACAAAACAAGTTGTTTCGGGGCGGTACAGGTGGAATTTGTCATCTGCTGGGTTTTTGAAAGCGCAACGACCCACGCGCCAGAAATTGGTCGTGCGCTTTGGCGGCCAGAGGGCTGCCCCACAGTGACATTACCTGGGGCGGTGTAGGGCGCAAATCCCGGTAGGCTGATAAATATCCGAGGCCCGCGTCGCTCGCATCTTCGTGAACAGATTGCTGCAAAAACTGCTTGCTCCTGTAGTTGCTACAGGCTGCATAGGTTTCCCTACCGATGACCACGAGGTTCCCCATGACGGATACGACAGAACAAAGTCACAGCCAAGTCACCCAACAGGTACCCCCGGACCGCAAAGCGCGGATGATCGCTGCCGGGGGCATTCTTGGGGCACTTGCCGCCTCAAGCTGCTGCATCATCCCGCTGATCCTGTTCAGCCTTGGCGTGTCTGGCGCCTGGATCGGCAACCTGACCGCTTTGGCGCCTTATAAACCAATCTTTATCGCTATAACCTTGGGGTTTCTTGGCTATGGGTTCTGGATGGTTTACCGCAAACCCAAACCTTGCGCGGACGGGGCCAGCTGCGCGCGGCCCTTGCCTAACCGCCTGGTAAAAACCGCGCTTTGGGCCTCGACCACACTGATCGTTATCGCCTTGTTCTGGGGAAAGATCGCCCCGGTTGTCGCCCCTATTCTCCTCGGCTTGTAAAAGGAAATATCATGAAAATATCCACCCTCAGCCTTGCTTTCGTGCTTGCTGCCACCCCCATGTTGGCCGCCGAGCAAACAGTGACCTTTGACGTGCCCGGCATGTATTGCGCCTCGTGCCCGTTCATTGTGCAATCGGCAATGCAATCCGTCGAAGGCGTGCTTTCGGTCGAAGCAGACAGCGATACCAAAACCGCGCGCGTAACCTATGAGGACACGCTGACCGACATTGCCGACATCGCAGCCGCATCCGAAGCGGCCGGGTATGAAGCGATTTTGGTTGAGGGCGAATCCTAGGATGGCACGCGATTCCCTGTTGAAATTTGGCTTGCTTGGCACGGCCATCACCGCCTTGTGCTGTTTCACCCCGGTTCTGGTCGTGCTGTTCGGTGCGGTTGGGCTGGCGGCGGTGGTGGGCTATCTTGATTATGTGTTGTTTCCGGCGTTGGCCATTTTCATTGGCCTGACAGTTTACGCTGTGTGGCGCAAATCCCGTGGCACGGTGCCATGTGATCAGGGAGAGAAAACATGAAGGATTGTTGCAAAGGCGGCTTTGACCTTGCTGTAATCGGTGCCGGATCGGCCGGGTTTTCCGCAGCAATTACCGCCGCCGAGGCCGGGGCCAAGGTCGCGTTGATCGGGTATGGCACCATTGGCGGCACCTGCGTAAATGTCGGCTGTGTACCGTCCAAAGCGATGATTCGCGCGGTCGAACCATTGCATGCAGCCCGCGCGGCCAGCCGGTTTGACGGCATCGTCTCTACTGCACATATCTCTGATTGGTCAGCGTTAATCGCCCAAAAACAAGAGATTATCGACACTTTGCGGGCTGCGAAATACACCAACGTTCTACCCAGCCATCCCCTCGTGACCTACTTGGAAGGCGCGGCGCGGTTCACGCCCGAGGGCGCCCTGCTGGTCGCAGGAGAGCGCATAGAAGCGCCCAAAGTGATCATCGCCACCGGCTCGCGCCCGCATGTGCCCGCCTTGAAAGGGCTGGACACGGTCGACTGGCTCGACAGCACCTCAGCCTTGGCGTTACCTGACCTTCCGGCGACAATGATGATCATGGGTGGCGGTTTTATTGGCGTCGAACTGGCGCAGATTTTTGCCCGCGCCGGAACCCGCGTTACCATCGTCACGCGGCACGGATTATTGCCCGACGCCGAGCCGGAAATCAGCGCCGCCCTGACCGCGTGTTTTACCGACGAAGGTATTTCCGTGTTAAGCGGGCTGGCATATCAACAGGTCTCGCAAAGCGCTGGGCAGGTCGCCCTTGAGGCGACTCAGGATGGCGCCCGTGTTACGATTAGCGCCGAGCGGCTCTTGCTCGCCACCGGGCGTGTGCCCAATAGTGACGGCCTCAGTCTGGAAGCTGCTGGAATTGAAACTGACACAAGGGGCGGTATCCTGACCGACGCCGCCATGCTGACCAGCCGGGCTGGAACATATGCGGCAGGTGACGTGACCGGGCGCGATCAGTTCGTCTATATGGCCGCATATGGCGCCAAGATCGCGGCGCGGAATGCCATTGGAAATGCCGGTTTATCTTATGATAACAGTGTGATGCCAGCGGTGGTATTCAGCGACCCTCAGGTTGCGACCGTGGGCCTGACCCAGGCGCAGGCACGCGCCCGGGGCTATGACGTTGTAACCTCTGTTCTGCCAATGGAACACGTTCCGCGCGCCCTTGCCGCGCGCGACACACGGGGGCTGATCAAGCTGGTCGCCGAGGCTGAAACCAAGCGGCTGCTGGGCGCGCATATCCTGGCGCCGGAAGGTGCGGACTCGATCCAGACCGCAGCAATGGCATTGCAGGCAGACATGACCTACGACGCGCTTGGAGCGATGGTTTTTCCTTATCTGACAAATGTTGAAGGGTTGAAATTGGCGGCGCAAACTTTTGAAAAAGACGTGGCAAAATTGTCATGTTGCGCGGGCTGAACGCCGGGGGTGGGAACGTCCAGCCACTCCCGGTGACTTTTCTGTTTGCACAGACCTTTTAGAGTGCTAAGCGGTTGCCACCGAGTCATCACCGGAAAGCTGCTGCCATGCCCAGCCGAAACGCCCCGAAGCTCATTTCGGGAAACGCCAATCGCTCCCTTGCCACTTCTATTGCCAAACGTATGAGCCTGCATGCAGGTACGCGCCTCAACCTGGTTGACGCGCGGGTTGAGCGATTTAATGATGGCGAGATCTTTGTCGAAATCTTTGAGAATGTGCGCGGCGAAGACATGTTCATTGTCCAGCCCACCTCAAAGCCCGCCAACGACAATTTGATGGAGCTTTTGATCATCACCGACACGCTGCGCCGGTCTTCTGCAGCACGGATTACGGCGGTTATTCCCTATTTCGGCTATGCCCGCCAGGACCGCCGCGCCAAGGCCCGCACGCCGATCAGCGCCAAGCTGGTCGCCAACCTGATCGCCCGCTCGGGGATCGACCGGGTATTGACGGTGGACCTGCATGCCGCTCAAATTCAAGGGTTTTTTGATATTCCAGTCGACAACCTTTACGCTACACCGCTGTTCGCGCTGGACATCATGCACCATTTCAAGGACTGCCGCGACGACCTGATGGTCGTGTCCCCGGACATCGGCGGCGTCGCGCGTGCACGCGAATTGGCCAAACGCATCGGCGCCCCGTTGGCGGTGGTGGACAAACGGCGTGAAAAACCCGGTGAAATCGCAGAAATGAATGTGATCGGTGATGTGACCGGCAAATGCTGTGTGATCATCGACGACATTTGCGACACTGCCGGAACTCTGGTCAAAGGCGCGCAGGTGCTGATCGAACAGGGCGCCAAAGAGGTGCATGCCTACATCACCCACGGGGTCATGTCCGACCCGGCGGTAGAGCGGATCGAAAATTCCTCGATGAAGAGCCTGGTGTTGACCGACTCGATTGAGCCAACCGCCGAAATGCTTGCGGCCAGCAAGATCCGAGTCGTGCCGATCGCGCCAATTCTGGCCCAAGCGATCCTGAATATCTCGTCCGGGACGTCGGTTTCGTCGCTGTTTGACCAAGCGGGTCTGGAACCTCTGTACGAAGGCACCTATACCTGAAATTGTGAGTTACCCTGATGAAATCAGGAAACGTTTAAAATTTTCCGAGTGAGATCCGGAAAGTTCAAACATTTTTCCTGGGTCAATAGAGCTCCCAACTATCTTCGTCGGCGACCGCGCCCATGGCGATCCAATCACAGCGTACCCGCGCCACCCGTGTATCTCCCCAGGTACGAAACACGGCGTCAAAGGCGACAGCGGTGATGTTTTCGGCTACGATATCCACCCGTTGATTGGCGCTAATATCAATGTCCCACATGGCCATGCCAATATGCACAACAGGGGGGGCATTGAACGCAGCAGAAAAGGCGATGGGCTTGCGAAATTCGCGCGGGCCGGTACCGGTCCACATTTCGCCATCATGCTCGAAATCGGAAAACAGAACACTGGACCCCTGATCGACCCCGAGCAGGTGCGAGTTGAACGTGCGCATAAATGTGAGACCCCTTTCACGTCAGCGGATACAGAATGACCTTTGGACGGCTCCGATGCAACCTCTGGCTTGCCTGAAACAGCGGCGATCAGGAGGTAAGCGCGTCAATGGCGGCGACCAGGGCGGTGATTTCGGCCGTTGTGTTGTAATAGTGCGGCGCCGCCCGCAGGACCGTCGGCAGGGCGCGGGCTTTGGCGTCGATCAGGGTGCTGGCCGGGGTTGAGGTGCCTATCACGATCCCCTGGGCGGCAAGCCTGTCCGAGAGGGACTCTGGCGCAACCCCTTCGACGGTAAAGCTGACAATTGCTGCCTGTTGCCGGCCGCCATCACGTAGGGTGACGCCAGGCAATGCTGCAAGTTGCTGGCGCAAGGAACTGGCCAGGCCCCAGGCGCGTTCCTGAATTTCCGCAAGGCCAATCCGGTTGGCCAGTCGCACCGCCGCGCCCAAGCCAGCGCGCAGGGCATAGGCATTTTCCCAGTTTTCAAACCGGCGCGCATCGTCGCGAAGCCGGTAGCTGTCCCGGCTGGTCCAATTGGCGCTATAGAGGTCGATCATTGCCGGTTCCAGCTGGTCGGGGCCGGAAAGCCATTTCTCGGCCACATACAGGAACCCGGTGCCACGCGGGCCGCGCAGGAATTTGCGTCCGGTGGCAGACAGGAAATCACAACGCAATGCGCGCACATCCACCGGCATTTGCCCGACGGCCTGGCAGGCATCGAGCAGGTAGGGCACATTGTGGCGTGCAGCGACGGCGCCAATAGCAGCAGCCGGGTTGACCATGCCGCCATTGGTTGGCACCCAGGTGACGGCAATGAGCTTGACCCGATCGTCCAGCATGGCTTCGAGCGCTGCAGGGTCGACCGCTCCGGTCGGGTCGGAGGGGATTACCTTGATGGTCACGCCATCGCGTTTGGCCCGGTGCAGAAAGGCCAGATAGTTCGAGGCGTACTCCGCCTGCGCAGTCAGGATCACGTCGCCCGGGCCAAGGGAAAGCGCGTAAAACACGGCCGTCCAGGCAGCGGTGGCATTGTCCATGAGGGCGATTTCATGGGGCGCGGCGTTAAGCAGGGTGGCAACGTCGCCATAGATGGCTTCGAGCGCATCAAAGCGGGCGGCGTGGGCCTCATAGCCCCCTAGCCGCGCCTCAAGCAAAGTGTGGTCGATCACCGCATCCACCACGCTTTGCGGCATCAAGGCAGAGCCGGCAGCGAGCAGGTGGATTCGCGCGCCTATGCCCGGCGTGTCGGCGCGGATCTGCTTGAGGTCTTTCACGTTAATGCCCTTTCTCCTGCGCACCCTGCGCGAAAGGAACACGCAACAGCGACGCCGAAAAATCCGCGTTGAATTGAATTTGCATGGCAAGTACCCCGGTTCTGCGCTGATTCATTGTAAAAAGGCCGGCCCGCACTGACAAGGCGCACTCTGCCTTGCTGGCGCCGCGTTGCGGGTTTCCGGGTCGGCGAAAATGATAAAAGCCCCGCGACCAGCGGAGCTTTCATCTAGCGGATTCAGATGGGTTAACCGATACCCTTGACCGAAATACCCAGCTCGGCCCCCAACGCGGCAAGCTCGACCGCGGCTTTTGCCAGCCCGTCCAGCTCTTCTGCGGTAGCGTTTTCCTTGGCGTTAGCGGCCTCTGAAACCATGTCATCAAGGATTTCCGAGGTTACTTCGCCGACCGGCAGGGCGCGTTCGGCCAGAACCGAAGTGCCGGTGGCGGTGATCTCGGCAAAACCGCCGGTCACCACGAATTCGGCATCGCCATCGGGCGACGATACCCGCACCACCCCCGGGCGCAGGGTGGTAATCACCGGCGCGTGGTCGGGCATTGCCGTCATGTCGCCTTCGGAACCCGGCAGTTTCACTGCGGTTGCGGCCATCGAGGCGAGGCTGCGCTCGGGGGAAACCAGATCGAATTGCATCGTGTCAGCCATGTTGGGCTCCTTCGTTTCGTCTTGCCCGTGCGGCGTATGTCAACGCACGGGCAGAGAAGCTTACGCTGCGTCTGCGGCCATTTTCTCGGCTTTGGCAACGGCGTCTTCGATGCCGCCAACCATGTAGAACGCGCCTTCGGGCAGGTGGTCGTATTCACCGGCCACAACCGCCTTGAACGATGCAATGGTGGTATCCAGCGGCACCTGGACGCCGTCCATGCCGGTGAAAACCTTTGCAACGTCAAAGGGTTGGCTGAGGAAACGCTGGATTTTCCGGGCCCGGGCCACGGTCAGCTTGTCCTCTTCGCTCAGCTCGTCCATGCCAAGAATGGCGATGATGTCCTGCAGCGATTTATAGCGCTGGAGGATTTCCTGAACGTCGGAGGCCACCTTGTAATGCTCTTCGCCAACGACCGCCGGGTCAAGCAGGCGCGAGGTGGAGTCGAGCGGATCAACCGCCGGGTAGATGCCCAGCTCGGAGATCGCACGCGACAGAACCGTGGTGGCGTCGAGGTGGGCAAACGAGGTCGCCGGGGCCGGGTCGGTAAGGTCGTCCGCAGGCACATACACGGCCTGAACCGAGGTGATCGAGCCGGCTTTGGTCGAGGTGATCCGTTCTTGCATCTGGCCCATGTCGGTGGCCAAGGTCGGCTGATAGCCCACAGCAGAAGGGATACGGCCAAGCAGGGCCGAAACCTCGGAACCCGCCTGGGTAAAGCGGAAGATGTTGTCGATAAAGAACAACACGTCGGCGCCGGTCTCGTCGCGGAACTGCTCGGCCAGGGTCAGGCCGGACAGGGCAATGCGCATACGCGCGCCGGGAGGCTCGTTCATCTGGCCGTAGACCAGCGCGATCTTGCTATCTTCGAGGTTGTCGGGGACGATTACGCCGCCTTCGATCATTTCGTGGTAAAGGTCATTGCCTTCACGGGTCCGCTCGCCCACACCGGCAAACACCGACACGCCCGAGTGCACCTTGGCGATGTTGTTGATCAACTCCATGATCAGAACCGTCTTGCCGACACCGGCACCGCCGAACAGGCCGATCTTGCCGCCCTTGGCGTAGGGGGCGAGCAGATCGACCACCTTGATGCCGGTGACAAGGATTTCCGATTCGGTTGCCTGATCGGAAAAGTCCGGCGCGTCTTGGTGAATCGATCGGCGTACCTTGGTCTTGACCGGGCCTTTTTCGTCCACAGGCTCGCCGATAACGTTCATGATCCGACCCAGCGTTGCGCTGCCCACGGGCATCGAGATCGGCTCGCCCAAAGCGGTCACGGCCTGGCCGCGTACCAAGCCTTCGGTCGCGTCCATCGCCACGGCGCGCACGATGCTTTCGCCGAGGTGCTGGGCAACTTCGAGCACCAGACGGTTGCCGTTGTTGTCGGTTTCAAGGGCGTCCAGAATCGCGGGCAATTCGCCCTCGAACTGAACGTCGACGACGGCGCCGATCACCTGGGCGATCTTGCCGGTAGCTTTCGCTTTTGCCATGTCGTTTCTCCGGTTCGGTTAGAGCGCTTCGGCGCCCGAAATGATTTCAATGAGTTCGTTGGTGATGACCGCCTGACGGGAGCGGTTGAACTCGATGGTGAGCTTGTCGATCATCTCGCCCGCGTTGCGCGTGGCATTGTCCATGGCGCTCATCCGTGCGCCCTGTTCGGAGGCTGCGTTTTCCAGCAGGGCCGAGAAGATCTGCGTGGCAACCCCGCGCGGCAGCAGCTCCTTGAGGATCGAGGCTTCGCCCGGTTCATAGTCGTAAATTGTCGCGGCCTCTTCGCCCTCGCCAGCCTCAAAGCTGGCCGGGATGATCTGCGTCGCTGTCGGCACCTGGCTGATCACGCTTTGAAAGCGGTTGAAAAAGATCGTCGCCACGTCAAACTCGCCCGCGTCGAAACGGTCGAGGATGCCTTGAGCGGCGTCGCGCGCATCAGCATAGCCAAGGCGTTTGACCGCGCCCATGTCGACGTGGTCAATCATCCGGTCGCCATATTCGCGCTTGAGCTGCTCCCGGCCTTTTTTGCCGATGGTCAGGATTTTGACAGTCTTGCCCTGCCCTTCCAGTTCGACGATCCTGGCGCGCGCCATGCGCACGATGGAAGAGTTGAAGCCGCCGCACAGGCCGCGCTCCGATGTCATCACCACCAGCAATTGCACCTTGTCGTCGCCGGTTCCGGCCAAGAGCTTGGGCGCATCGCCCGCATCCTTGGCAGCACCGGCCAGGCCGGCCATGACCGCGTTGAACCGCTCGGTATAGGGGCGGCTCATCTCTGCGGCTTCCTGCGCCCGGCGCAGTTTGGCCGCAGCGACCATTTGCATCGCTTTGGTGATCTTCCGGGTCGAGGTAATCGACTCGATCCGGATTTTCAGGTCCTTGAGGCTAGGCATGTGCCAGTCTCCTTATGCGAAATCCTTGGCGAACGCGTCGAGTGCCGCCTTGATCTTGTCCTCGGCTTCACCTTTGATCTTGGGATCGTTTTCGGTGATATCCGCCAGAAGGTCGGCGTGGTTGGAGCGCAGGTGATTGAGCAGCCCGGCCTCGAAACGGCCAACCTCTCTCACGTCGATCCCGTCCAGGTAACCTTTGGTGCCCGCGTAGATCACGCAAACGATTTCGGCGTTGGTCAGCGGCGAATACTGCGGCTGTTTCATCAGCT
>CAYSBG010000039.1:0-10163 GCA_964429125.1 uncultured Aliiroseovarius sp. | reverse complement strand
GCATAAAGTTCTGGAAACATTTCGACATAGACCGGCAGCGGCGGGCGGGGGCCAACAAATGAAATATCCCCCTTGAGGATATTCCAAAGCTGGGGAAATTCATCCAGTCTGTTACGGCGCAGAAACCCACCCAATCGGGTGATCCTCTTGCTTTTGTCCCCTCCAGTCACACCCATCTGCGCCGAATCACCGCGCATGGTGCGTAATTTCCATAGGCGGAAATTCTGCCCGGGCGCGCGCGCTCGTACCGACGAAAAAAAGATTGGCCGTCCGTCAATGACCAGCACCAAACCCGCCAGGATGGCTATGACTGGAGCAAGAAATACCGTCAGGAACAATGCCAGAAAAATATCCATCATACGTTTTCCTGGGCTCATACGATTTGCCTCGCCTTCGACCAGGACGCGACTGCCAGTTCCGGGTCGGACGATTGCACAAGCGGCCCGGTGTATTTTTGCAGGCGACCAGTATCCAACTCAACCCGCTCCAAGGCATTCTCAGGGGCCAGACGCCAAAGGATATGTGCGCCAGCGGCCGCAACCAGATCCTCCATGGCCAGCGCCCGGGCACCTGCCACATTCACGATATCCGGCAGCCCATCCACCGGACAGGCAAGCAACGCTTCGATAGATCGCGCAAAGTCCTCAATAGTCAGATAACTGCGCACTGGCCCTTTACCGGACGCAAACCGGTCAAGCGTGACAGCTTTTCCGGACCTGAGCGAGCCAAAAAGACTATCCGCACCGACCATATTGGCCATCCGTAAAAGCGTCACCTTCGGGCCTGCAAGTTTGCCAACCCGCTCGGAAACCACGCGTTCCATTTCCAGCTTGGCCCGCCCATAAGCACTCTTGGGAGGCGATATCGGGTCGTTTTCGAAATGTGTTCTCGCTTTGCTCCCTGTGTAAACCGCCATGGACGAAGCCAGCAAAACCCGCTTCGCGCCCACCTCCCGGGCAACGTCAAGACCGGCAAGCGCCAACGACGCATTTTCCTGCAACGGCTGCGGGCCTCCGGGTGTCACCCCCCATAACACAACCACCGCTTCGGCTGTGGGCAGGCGCGAATTGTCCTGACCAATAGACCATTGCACATGATCATTCCCGCATCGCCCGGAGGTTTGAAAAATCGGCGTAAACGCGGTCGGGGCCTGGGCTTGCCACATCCTCGCAAGCATTGAGCCAACCCGGCCTCCGGCCCCGAGGACCAGTACCCTGTGGTTGTGGCGGGAAAGCTGCATTTTTCTTTTCTCGGTGAAGTAGATAAGTATTCGCTGTATAACACCGCCGAATATTTATAAAAGCATAAGCAGTAACCGACACTGGGGGCGGCATGCGTGCCTTACGAATACTTGCAATAGCCTTTTGGGTCTTGGGCGCTTGTACCTTGCCGCGTGGCGCCGCAATTGACCGCGAAGTCCTGCGCGAAGCCAAAAGCGGCCCGGCCACATTTACAGTTGTTCCGGTCACCCGAGCCTCACTTCCAGGGATATCGAAATGGCCGGTCACCGGATGGTCCGGTGGATATCGCTGGCTTTCTGGAGGCGGTGGCCCCGGCTCGGCTTATATCAAGGCGGGTGATCGCATCAATTTGGTCGTTTGGGATAGCCAGGACACATCTCTTTTGACGAGCCCCGGCCAACCGGCCACCAACTTGCCTGATATTGAGGTTTCTCCAGCCGGGACGATTTTTGTCCCCTACGTGGGTGAGGTGCGCGTTAATGGCATGACCCAATCACAGGCCCGGCTTGAAGTACAAGATGCGTTAAGAACGATTTCGCAATCGGCGCAGGTGCAGCTTCAGGTCGTCGCGGGCCAGGGCAACACCGTCGACATGGTCAGCGGCGTGGCCAAGCCGGGCAGCGTCGCGTTGCAAAATCGCAGTGTAACCCTGCTGAGCCTGATTGCACAATCCGGAGGCATATCCAGCGCCCTGAAAAACCCGCTCGTACGTCTTGTGCGGGGCAGAAACACCTATGAAATCCGCGCCGAAGACCTGTTTTCGAGCGCGCGTCGAAATATTACGATGCGCGGTGGCGATAAGGTGATCATCGAAGAGGATGACCGCTATTTCGTCGCTTTGGGCGCCACCGGAACCGAAGAACTGGTGTATTTCGACCGTGAACACATCACCACCCTGGAAGCGCTTTCCATGGTCGGGGGGTTACAGGACAGCCGCGCCAATCTGCAAGGCATCCTGATCCTGCGTGAATACCCCGAAGGCGCTACGTCGCCACCACGCGAAAATGGCCCCGTTCTGCGGCAGGTCATTTTCACCTTTGATCTGACCACTGCCGACGGCTTGTTTGCTGCCCGCAAATTCCGGGTGAACCCCAACGACACGGTCATTGCAACTGAAAGCCCGGTCGGGCCGGCAAGAACCGTCATATCGATGGTTGGCGCCCTGCTTGGAATAAATGCACAGCTTTAAGGAGCGCGAGCGCGACTTACGTCACGTTATCGACCCCTTGCTGGATGCGAACTGCTATATCTTCGCCAACAGATAACGTCAGCGAGGTCCAACATGTCCCTGTTAGCCAAAACCCCCGTTTGGGCTGAAGAAGAGCATTCCATGTTCGCGGAAATGGTCCGCCGTTTTTTTGCCGATGAAATGGCTCCAAATATTGAAAGCTGGGTTGAAAATGGCGTGGTAGGCCGCGAGTTCTGGCTCAAAGCCGGGGCTGCGGGCATTTTGGGCGGTGCGGTTGACGAAAAATACGGCGGCTCAGGCGCCGATATGGGCTTTGACTCCATCGCCCTTTACGAACAGGCTCGGCTCGGCGATGTCAATTGGGGCATGGGTATCCAATCGATTGTCATCCATTATATATCCGGCTACGGCACGGACGAACAAAAGGCACGCTGGCTACCCGGCCTTGTTTCCGGCACAACTATTGGTGCGCTGGCAATGACCGAACCCAGCACGGGATCGGACCTCAAGGCCATCCGCACCACGGCGCAGCGCGACGGCAACCAATACCGAATCAATGGCTCCAAGATTTTCATCACCAATGGAGGTCAGGCTGACCTGATCGTCACTGTCGCCAAAACCGATCCTGATGCAGGCGTCAAAGGCGTTTCGCTGGTCGTTGTCGAGCCCGAAGAAGGTGACGGGTTCAGCCGGGGTAAGCCGTTGAGGAAACTCGGCATGAAGGGCAACGACACGGCCGAGCTTTTCTACGAAGACGTCAAGGTTCCGCTAACCAATTTGCTCGGAGATGAAGAGGGGCAAGGGTTTTATCAGCTGATGAAACAGCTCCCATGGGAACGTCTGTTGATCGCCATTCAGGCGCTGGGAGCAATGGATTTTGCCATTGCCAATACAGTGAAATATGTGCAGGACCGCAAGGCCTTTGGCCAGCGGGTCATGGACTTTCAGAACACACGTTTCAAGCTGGCGGAATGCAAAACCAAAACTGAGGTGCTGCGTGCCTTTACCACGCAATCAATCGGCGAACTGATCAATGGAAGCCTTGATGCCGCCACCGCCTCGATGGCCAAACTGTACGGTTCTGAAATGCAGGGGCAGATCATGGATGAATGCCTGCAGTTGTTTGGCGGCTACGGCTATATGATGGAATACCCGATTGCGCGCGCCTACGCGGATGCCCGGGTCCAGCGCATTTATGGTGGCACAAACGAGATCATGAAGGAACTGATCGCGCGCAGCCTTGATGTCTGAACCACGCTCAGGCACCGGGCCGCTCGTCGGACTGAAAGTCGTGGAAATGGCCGGGCTCGGCCCGACGCCTTTTGCTGCGATGTGGTTTGCCGATATGGGGGCCGAAGTGCTGCGCATCGAACGTCCGGGCCTGAAGCCGCTAATCCCGATGCGCCACGATTTTCTTAATCGCGGGCGCGATTTCGTGATTTTGGACCTGAAAGACCAAAGCGATCTGGCCACCGCCCGCGCCTTGATCACCCGCGCCGACATGCTCATCGAAGGCATGCGCCCGGGTGTAATGGAACGCCTGGGTCTTGGCCCGGAGGCTTTGTTGGCGCGGAACAAGGCGTTGATTTATGGGCGCATGACCGGATGGGGGCAGAACGGGGCTTTGGCGAAATCCGCCGGACATGATATCAACTATATCGGCCTGACTGGTGCGCTTCATGCAATCGGTCCAGCGAACAATCCGGTGCCGCCGCTCAATCTGGTAGGTGATTTCGGCGGTGGCGCCATGTATCTGGTCGCCGGAATGCTTGCTGCCTTGCATACGGCAAACGCATCCGGAATCGGGCAAGTGGTTGACTGCGCAATTACCGATGGAACCGGCCACCTTTCGGCGATGGTCCACGGCATGGGCGCATCGGATGTCTGGCAGGATCAACGGGCGGCAAACCTATTGGACGGCGGCGCGCCGTACTATGCGACCTATGAATGTGCTTGCGGTGGATTTATGGCCGTCGGCGCGCTTGAGCCACAATTCTATGAGGTCTTCGTTGCATTGCTGGGTTTGGCAAGAGACGCTTTGCCTGACCGGCATGAGCGCGCCAACTGGCCGCATTTACGTGCGGTTTTCAGCGATGCGTTCCGTAGCAAAACCCGTGATCAATGGGCGCATATTTTTGAAGGGACTGATGCCTGTGCCTCCCCGGTCCTCACTCTGGCCGAGGCACCGCATCACGTCCATAACCGCGACCGTGCAACCTTTGTAGACATTGATGGCGTTAGTCAACCTGCGCCTGCGCCGGTGCTTTCTCAAACACCCGGCGCCATTCGCGCCAATGCGGCGGCGCAACCGCTCGACCCCGAAGAGGCGCTTGCCCGCTGGGCATAATCCGCTCAACGCACGATAAACTCGGCATGCAACGCGCCCGCGGCTTTGATACTCTTGAGGATGTCAATCATGTCACGTGGCGAAACTCCCAATGCGTTCAGCCCGGCTATCACCTCTGACAGAGTCGTTCCTTCACTGACCTCAGCCAGGCCAGGCCCCTGCTCTTCGGTAATCGTCGCCGCGCTGCGTGGCACAACGATCGTTTCGCCGTTCGAGAATGGATTTGGCTGGACTACAATCGGGTCTTCCTGAATGCGCAAAGTCAGATTTCCCTGAGAAACCGCAACTTTACTAATGCGAACATCTGCACCCATGACAATTGTCCCGGACCGTTGGTCAACTACCACACGGGCCCTGATTTCCGGTGTAACCAACAGGTTTTCAATTTCGCCGATTGCGTGGGCAGGGGAAAGCGCCCCGGTGGCGCTGATATCAAGCAGAACGGTGCCTGAGTCCAACATTCGCGCCACAACGCGCCCATATTTTCCGTTGATCTCATTCTCAATCCGCCCGGCTGTGGTGAAATCCGGATTGCGTAACGCCAGGCGAATGGAGGATAATTGGGTGAAATCAAAATCAAGTTCCCGCTCAACGCGTGCACCGGCGGGGATAACACCGGATGTCGGAACCCCCTGCACGACACTCGCCCCTGCGCCCTCGGCAGAAACGCCCCCGGCGATGATTGTTCCCTGAGCGACAGCATAAATTTCACCATCCGCCGCATTCAAAGGGGTCATAATCAGCGTCCCTCCAAGCAGGCTCTTTGCATCGCCAATTGCGGAAATGGTTACATCAATACGTGCGCCGGCCCGGGCAAAAGCGGGCAGTTCGGCGGTTACAAATACGGCCGCGACATTTTTGGGCCGAAACTGCTCTCCTGTGATGTTGACGCCCAACCGTTCCAAGATATTTGACATGATATCTTCTGTAAAAGGGGCGTTCCTAATCCCGTCACCGGTGCCATTTAGCCCGACAACCAAACCGTAACCGATCAGATCATTGCCGCGCACCCCATCAAATTCCACCAGATCCTTGATGCGAATAGAGGTTCCGGAAAACGACGGCCAAGGCAAAACTACCAGCAGCAACAGCCCGATGATTTGCCAAGTTCTGGAGAAAAGATTCATCGCATGAAATCCGTGAAATTCAGGCGCGCCAGGCGCGCGGTGACGGTATAAAATGTTTCAAGTTGGGTGTAGGTGGCTTCGAGTTCACTTGCGGCTTCATATGGGTCCACCGCAATCAATTCGTTTCGAGCCAGTTGCAGCGCTGTTTTTTCTGCTGCGATACGCGTGCTTGAAGCCTCGATCCGTTCCTGAACAATACCAATATCGGCTCGCATAGCCGTAATACTCTGATCGGCAGCTATTGTCCTTTCGCCGGCTAGGTTCAATAGCTGAAGTTCCTCGGCGTCATTTCCGGTCAAGACGCCCTCGCCAACCAAAGCGGCAAGGGCAAAACCTTTCATGACCTCGCGCAAAGCCGGATCGTCAGCACGAAAATCGGGCTGTACTCGTTCACCTTCGCCCATTTGGAAAACCCCCATGGGCGAGACAGAGCCCAGATAGCCAACGGTCTCGAATCCGCCTCCGGGGGTGTCGAACCATGCGTCAACTATGGCCTCCACACCTGCTGCGGTTGTCTGACCGGTTGCAGCAGTTTTTAGAGCCGCCAACATGTCCGAAGAACTTGCCAAGGCCGCGCGATCCGTCGCTCCTCCACCAAAAAGCGTGCGTCCTCCCGCATGGGTGTTAAGGCTCGAAGTGACCATCGAAAAACGGACGCGCGCATTGCTGGAAATTATTTGACGCGTGGCGGCGTTATCGGCGCTTTGAACCGTCAGCAATGCCGAACTCAACGCGCGCCCATTTTCCTGAACGGCTTCAAGCGAAGTTTGCATGGCTTGGGTAACAAAACCGGCCTCGCTCGCCGCAGTTTGGCGGGATTTCAGTGTGGTCAGAAGCCGCTCAATATCCGCCATGGGGCCAAAATCACCAGACAAAGCGGTTGAAATGTCTTCTCGCACACCCGTGGTCAATTCGCGGGTCAATCGCGAAAGATCGGCTTTGAGCCCGGTTGTCAATTGTCGGCCTTGAAAAGTCCGTGCGAGGTCACCGATGGAAACGGGGTTCATTAATTCACCTAAAGATTCATGAGTAGTTGAAGCATTTCATCGGAAGTAGACATGACCTTGGCATTTGCCGCATAGGCCTGTTCAATCTGCAGAAGTTTTTGCATTTCCGCATCCGTATCAACTCCGGTTTCCAGCTCCATCAACTTGAGAGTCTGATTTTTGGCAGAGGCGAAGCTCAAACTGGTCTCTGAATTTCTCCGCGAAGCCCCAACCAGAGAAAGGTATTCCGCCGCCAGCCCGCTCGCGCTGCGGGCAGCGCCGCTAAAGCCACCTGATACCGCCGGTCTGTTATCGGTCAAGGCAGAGGTGAGGTCCGCAAGCAACGATCCGTTGCCGACATCCCCAGGCGTCGAAGCACCCAAACCATCGCGAAAACGCCAGATTGCGCCACCCTGCGTCGGGTCAACGCGAACGTTTACACGCAGCCGGGCGGACAGCGCGATTTCGTTTGCGGGGGCAAACACCGCGCCAGAGTCGGTGAATAACCCTGCCGCGCCGGGGGATCGCGTAGTATCCAGCGCAGGGTCCTGAAAACGTTCAACCAGATCTCGCGCAAACGCATCCAGCTGTGTTTGCGCCAAAACCGCGCTTTCATCGCGAATTTCGAAACTGGCAGCCAGGGAACCACCAGAAATCGGACCACGCGTACCAGAAGTGACTACCGCATTCCCGTTAATCGTCAGACCTGACAAGGCATTGGTTGCCACGCTCATCTCGGGAACGATAAAGTTGGTTTGGCTGAAACCGAAAGTGGCGGCGCGCCCATCGAGCACGATGGCGCCGCCGGGGGTGAATAGCGCGACTTTTCCATGCTCGCGCGGCACCTGGCGTAAAGGGATAATAGACGAAAGCGCGTCTATATTCTGCTGGCGAAGGTCCATCAGGGCTGACGGGTCTTTACCTCTGGCCAGGCTTTCCTGAATGGACGTGTTGATATTCTCGATCGTTTTCAATCCAGTGTTCAGCTTCTGTACCTGCCCGGCTATGTTCCGATCGGCTTCCATGCGCGCGGTTTGTATCGCATCCGAGGAAGCATTCAGATGCTGAACCACCCCCTGCGCGGCGTACAGGACGTTGCCGAGCCGTGCCTCACTATCGGGATGTGCGCTTGCCTCAATCAAGGAGCCCTCGAACCGGGCCAAACGCCCGGCTAGCGAGCTGGGCTGGTCCGGGGTTCCGAGGATTTGTTCGAGATCGGTAAAGAAGGCGGACTTGGTATCGCCATAGCCAACTTCAGCCTCAGCGAGGCGCCGATCTTCGATCAGCCCTTCGTCGACATTGCGAACGACACCGTCAACATGAACCCCATATCCGCCTAGTCCAACCGTTCGCGAGGACAATTCCAGACTGCGTGTACCATAACCGTCGGTCATGGCGTTTGCCACGTTCGACGATACCAATTCGGCCGCCCGCGAAGCGGCAGTCAGGCCGGACAAGGCGTTGTACAGAGATCCGGAAATGCTCATGATTGACGCTCCTCGCGCTAAATCGGATTAGCGTTTGATATTCGTGGTCTCCTGCAGCATTTCGTCGACGGTTTGGATCACCTTGGCATTGGAGGAATAGGCGCGTTGAGTCTGGATCAGATTGGTCAGTTCTGCGGCGACATCAGTGGTCGAGCCTTCGCGTGCGAACCCAACAACTTCGCCCGTTGGGCCATCTCCGGCATCCCAGAGGAAAAATGAACCCGATTGCGGCGACACCTGGTAGGCTTGGTTCGACATGGAAATCAAGCCGTTTGGATTTGGCACATCCACCAATGGCACTTGATAGATGGTACGGATAAAGCCCGTATCATAGGTTGCGGTAATATAGCCCTGACCGTCCACCTCCACCGCAGTCAGGTTTCCCACTGGCGAGCCGTCCTTGGTGATCGATGTCGGGGCAAAGGAATCAGACAATTGGGTCAATCCATTCGGGTCGCCAATTTTACCGATCGTCATTGCCAATGGGCCACCTGCAACGGTGAGCGAAAGCTTGCCGCTCGCAGCATCGTATGCCCCGCCGGAAACAACGGAAACCGAGGATAGGGTGCCGCCATTGGCACGGCTTGCGTCAAATACAAGAGTATACTCGCCAATCGTAGCCCCGGCCGAGGCTGAATCCTTGATTACCATGGTCCAGGTGTTGGAGGAGCCCGTGGCCGGTACTGTTGGGGTGAATTGGATGTCCAGCGTCTCGGACGTTCCAAGGTTTCCGAAGTACTCAACTGAAAGCGGTAACGTGGCACCGCTCGACCCTGCTTCGGTGTCGACCGCAGGCACGTTAACGCCCAAATTCATTTCGGTTGTAGGGTCGCCCGCAGTTTGGTTGGCGTTAATCACTACAGGCTCCAACCCCGAGATGGTATCGCGGGCAAAATTTGGCACCTTTCCATCCGCATCTGCAGGAACCCCGAGCAGGACCAGCCCGCTAGAGGTCATCAGGACGCCGTTGGAATCCGTTCGAAACGAACCGGTGGTGGTCATCATCATCGGACCATCGCCCGCGTTAGAACCAAGCGACACCGCTGTTGTCACCGGCAGCATTCCGCGCCCGCCGATTGCGATGTCCATTGGATTGGACGTGGAAATCAGCGGCCCGCGTTCATCAATCAACCGGGTCGATGATGCCCGCACGCCCCCAGCGGAATATGAGCCGGACCCGGCAACGCTGGAGATAACAAGACTCTCAAAATCCGCCGAAGCGGTCTTGTACCCATAGGTACCCGAATTGGCGATATTGTCGGAAATAGTCGCGAGTCGTGTCGCGTTTGCATTAAGCCCGGCCACGCCGGCACTCAGAGCGGAGGATATGGTCATGGTGCGCCTTTCTGCTGCATCAACTCCTGTCAATCATCAGAAATACTCGAGTCCCGTTAACAGGCGCCTAACATATAAAATCTTATCCTTTTCCTGAAATATCCGAGCGCAGAAGAACCAGAACAATCCGGTTGTTACGAGTGGCCATCGGATTTGGAGAGGCAGGTTGACGATCCGCATGTCCCGTCACCCTTTGCACCCGTTCTGGCGCAAGTCCCGCGCCCTCGAGCAGTTTTCGCATGACATCGGCACGCGCCGCCGATAGCTCCCAATTCGGATTGCTGGCAACAACAACCGGCTGAGCGCGTACATGCGCATCAATCGCCAGGCCGTTTTTCACCAGGCCAAACACTTCGGCCATCATCAGAGCCAGTTCTTGCAAAACCGGTTTGGGTGAATCGCCCCCAAGGCCAAAAAGCGGATCCCCCTCGATATCAAACAACTCGATCAT
>CAYSBG010000038.1:0-10393 GCA_964429125.1 uncultured Aliiroseovarius sp. | reverse complement strand
CTGTGCCATCGCCGAAGAGGGCGTATTTGCCGGGATTGAGACATGCGCGTTGGGTCCGAAACGCCCGCCGGAGGTGCTGATCTGGGGCGACCGTCACGGCCGCCCCCTTGCCGGAACGCTGGAGACGCTCGCGCAGGAAACCAACACGCCAGCCATGTTGATCTGGGTCGCTGGCTGTCCGCCTCTGTTTGGCGTCGACAAACAGGAAAACACCACCAACGCCGCCGAAGATGCAGCCTGCAAATCCGCGCTTGCCCGCTTTGACGCGGCGCTGGAAACCGGCGCCTTGCCCCCGCGCTTGCTCCTGATCGGCAGGTGGAGCTATTACGCCGAAGGGCAGGGCGTGGGCCGCGACATCCGTAACCGGATCACCTTGTCCGCGCCCTATGGCCCGGCCATGCAAGCAACCCTGAACCGCCTTGGCAAGGCATTCGAGCAGGTGTTCGTGCTGCGCCAACCGCCAGAGATCCCGGCCTATGACAGCCGCCAGGTGGCGCGGGAGATGGCCGGTGGACGGCTGGACAAGGCTGGCGCCCTGACGCGGGCCATGGTGCCACGCGCAGATGCCATGCGCCGCGCAGAACGGGGCGAAGCCGCCCTGCGCGCGGGCCCTGTCACTTGGCTTGATAGCTGGCCATTCTTCTGCGACGCGCAGGCCTGTTCAGCCATGCCCGACGGCAAGGCGCTCTATTTCGACAACAACCACTTGACCAATTCGGGCGGCGCCCGGCTGGCGCCACTCCTGGCCCCGATATTCGAGGGTCGTCAATGATTGATGCGATCAAGACCGAAGTCTGGGACGTGATTGTCATCGGCACCGGCATTGGCGGTGGCACGATTGGCCGGGCTCTGGCCGAAAAAGGCCTGCGGGTGCTGTTTCTGGAGCAGGGGCGCGCGGGATACCGGCGCGAGGAAACCACGCTGGACATGGAAATGGGCGATCCGGTGGCGCGGGCGTTGCGCGGCTTCTGGCCCACGCCTGTATCGGCGCGAATTGCTGGGCGAGAGCTTGAATTTTTCGCCCCGCTCGGCGCCGGGCTGGGGGGCTCCTCGGCCTTTTACGCGGCCACGCTGGAGCGGCCCGAGCCCCACGACCTTGACCATTCTCAAACTCGCCCGCATCCAACCGGCGGCTGGCCGATAAGCTATGAAACATTTGCCCCCTACCTGACTCGGGCCGAAGCAATGTATCATGTGAACGGTGCGCCGGACCCTTTGTCCAATCACGCAGTTGCATTGCCACCGGGGCCGCCAATGCGCCCCGCCGATCTGGCGATGCAGGCCCGGCTTGCCGCCAATGGCATGCACCCGTATCAGCTTCACGCTGCGATCCGCCACCTGCCGGAATGTGGCGAATGCCTGGGCCGGAAATGCCCGCGCGCCTGCAAGATGGACGGCCGTTCCGCCGGGGTCGAGCCAGCCTTGGCCACCGGCAATGCAACCCTGTTGTGCGAGGCCGAAGTGGTGGCGATTGCCGGGCGCTCCGAGGTCAGCCACCTGCGCGTGCGCCATGGCGGCGCCCTGCACGATCTGCGCGCCCGCGCCTATGTGCTGGCCGGTGGTGCGCTGGCGTCCCCCCGCCTTTTGCTGGCCTCACATTCCGAAACCTGGCCCGGTGGGCTGGGCAATTCCAATGGGCTTGTCGGGCGCGGGTTGATGTTCCATCTTAACGAAATGCTGGCGGTTTGGCCGCGCGGAGCAGCGCGCAGCCCTGGGCCTTCCAAGGCCCTGTCGTTTCGCGACCTCTATTGGCAGGATGGCCAGCGTTTTGGCACGGTGCAGGCCATGGGGATTGACGTGGGCGAAGGCGAGGCGCTGCATTACCTGCGGCTGAGGATCAACCGCTCGCCATGGCTGTCACGCTTGCCCGGCGCCGGTCAGTTTGCGCGCATTCCCGCCGCCGCAGCCGCGCGCCTGATGGGTAGCGCCAAGGTGTTTGTCGGCATTATCGAAGACCTGCCGCACAAGGATAACCGGGTAGAGCTGGACCCGACCGATCCCACCCGCCTGCGCTTCACCTATGACTTCCCGCCCGAACTTCTGGTGCGCCGGCGCGCCTTTCGCCGGGCTATGCGACAGGCCTTTCGCGGGCATTTTCGGCTGTTTCTGGGTCATGAGCCCGAACCGAACTACGGTCACCCCTCTGGCACTTTGGCCATGGGCCATGACCCCCGCACAAGCGTGGTCGATGCCAGTTGCCGCCTTCATGAAACGGATAACCTATGGGTCGCGGATGCGTCGGTTTTCCCGACTTCGATGGGGGTCAACCCCAGCCTGACCATTGCCGCCAACGCCCTTCGCGTGGCAGACAGGTTGGCGGAAAGGATCGCACATGCACAAGATACCTGATTGGTTGGCAAACGGTTTGGCGGTGGTTACCGGTGCAGGCAGCGGGCTGGGCCGGGCGCTGGCAGTAGAGATATGCGCGCGTGGTATCCGCGTCGCCGGGCTGGGACGGCGCGTCGAGGCGCTTGGGGAAACCGCACAGCTGGCAGGCCCCGGGTTCTCCGCGCATATCTGCGACGTCAGCAACCCGCATGCGGTGGATGAAACCTTTGCAAAGCTTGGGCCGGTCGCCCTTTTGATAAACAACGCAGCGGTCTATCCGCGACGCGATTTCCTTGAGGAAACCGGGGCGTCTTTCATGGACAGCATCGCGACCAACCTAGGCGGCACCGTCGCCTGCAGCCGCGCGGCGCTTAATTCCATGGTCGAGACCGGCCAGGGACGCATCCTGAACGTTGCCACCTTCGCCGACCTCGCACCCCTGCCGGCCAGCTCTGCCTACAGTGTTTCCAAAGGCGCGGCGCGGATTCTTACGCGCGCGCTCGTATCTGACCTGGGCGACCGATTTCCCGGCATCGTCATCAGTGACTGGATGCCCGGCATGCTGGCAACCCGGATGGGCATCGCCGACGGCTTGGCGCCCCACGTCTCGGCGCGCTGGGGGGCAGAGCTGGCCTTGTGGCATGACCCGTCCCTGAACGGCACGACATTTGAAATGGACCGTGAAATTCTTCCGCCCCGCGGATTGAAGGGCAAGCTGAAAGACCTGCTCCTGTTGCGCAAAACCCCGCGCCCGCGCAGCATCCCTGGCGTCTGACCTTTCTTCATCTTGGCTAAAATACCGCGCCGCAGGCCGTGGACCAGGCTCATTTCCAACGGAAATGAGCCATGCCCAACCCTTGCAGGCCATAGGCCGAAAGGGGCGGGAGCCCCCCGCCTCAGAAGATCACTGTAATTTCGACAGCGCCATTGCAACCATTTGATCAACCCAATCGCGGGCTTTTTCGACCAACTCCACATAAGTCTCCAGTGGTCCCGCCAAGGCGGGAACCTTGGCGCCAATTGCTGGCGAATAAAGATAGAGCGCCACCGCGATCACCGCCAACAGCAGCATTCCCACAAAGGCCCGCGAAAAACCGCCGCGTTTGACGGGTTCCGTGAATTCATCGACAACCTCTGCGCCACCAATAGATGTTAGCGAAGAATTTATTTCCTCGATATCGGGCAACAGGTCACGGCGTGCGCCGGCCCCTCCGGACGCGGTTGTTTCCTCTTCGGTATCCAACCCGCGCAGCCGCGCCATCCGTTCCTGAGCAGCAACTGCGCGTTGGTCAGGTGCTGCCTCGGGCGATTGTAGTCCCAGATCCTCCTGGGTTTCGATTTTCTGGCGCACACGGGCCCTTACGCGTGCCTCGCGCTCGGCCTCTTCGCGCAAAACATCCTGCACGTCGTCATCCAGAGTGCGACGTGTGCGTTGGCCATTGTCGGGCGGTACATCGGCCTCGGGTGCTGGCGATGGGCTGTCCGCTGGCGCAGCTTGCGGCGCCACATCTGTCGTCTCCGGTTCTGGTGGCGTATCGGCTGCCGGTGATACCGGCTCTGCTGTGGGCCGTTCAATGGCGGGGGGTTCAGCGGCCTGCGGGGCCTCTGCACGGCCTTGGTCAATCTGGGTTGCCGGCCTCAGCTCGTCTAACGCGTCCTGTCCGCCCGCATCCCCTGCGGGACGCTGAAACCAGGTATGGCCGCAATTTGAGCATTGCACGTCGCGACCGTTGTCTGGAATGACCCGGTCGTCCACCTCGTACTGCGCGCCACAATTCGGGCATACAAGCCGCATTTCTTCTCCCCGTTTCCTGTTGCGAAAGGCCAAGTGTTTCCATTGACGCCCCGCCCATAGTATGTGGGGAAGGCTGCGGAAAATCAAACCCTTGTAACAGGTGTATTGAAACAGTTTCGCGGCTCGGGGTAAAGTGTTGCCAAAGGGCAAAGGAAAGGCAGGCCGTGATCGAGCTTCAGGACGTAACCTATGGTTATGGCGGCACCACTTTGCTTGCCGGGATATCGCTGACTCTGGCGCCTGGCTCTTTCCATTTCCTGACCGGGCCTTCCGGGGCCGGAAAAACCACCCTGATCAAACTGTGTTACGGCGAACTGGTCGCCGCGCAGGGCAAAGTCACCCTGTTTGACCAGGAAGCCGCCTCGATGAGCCGCGATGACATCGCCCTTGCGCGACGTAAAATTGGCGTAGTGCATCAGGATTGCCAATTCCTGGACCATTTGTCGGTTGCCGAGAACGTGGCCTTGCCTGTCGTGGTCTCCGGGCGCCCAACCGGGCAGGTTGAAGGCGACCTGAGCGACTTGCTGGGCTGGGTTGGCCTGGCCGCGCACAAGGATGCATTGCCGCCGGAATTGTCAGGTGGCGAACGCCAGCGCGCCGCACTTGCCCGTGCGGTGATCATGTCGCCCGAAGTCATTTTGGCGGACGAGCCGACCGGCAATGTCGATTGGGAGATGTCCCTGCGCCTGTTAACTTTGCTGGTCGAGCTGAACCGCATGGGCAAAACCGTGCTGATTGCCACCCATGACATGAACCTCATTCGCCAGGCCAAGAAACAGGTGGCTACCCGGGTGCTGCGCATCGCCAACCGGCAACTTCACGCTGCGGGTGCAGATCTGTGAGCGCGCCAAAGCGAAAGCCGGTGCAAAGGCTGCTGGCGCTGATAGTTGGCGATGCCCAGGCGGACCGGGTGGTGCCGCCAACCGGTTTCACCGCGCGCCTGACCCTGCTGGCGGCGGCGGCGATGGCGTTCCTCGCGGTGTTTGCCTTGGCCCTTTCGCTGGCCACTGGACGACTTGCCAACCGATGGAGCGACGCGTTGACCGGTACCGCGACAATCCGCATCACCGCCCCCGAAGATCAGATGGAGGCACAGGTTGCAAGCGTGCTGAAGCTTCTCGAAACCACGCCCGGTATTGGTGCGGCGCGCCTGATCGGGCGCGACGAGCAGGCAGCGTTGCTGACCCCGTGGTTCGGACCCGACCTGCCGCTTGACAGCCTGCCCTTGCCGGCGTTGGTCGAAATAAGCGAAAGCGGCGCGGGCTTTGATCCGGCTGGGTTGACTGCGCGTTTGTCCGGCGAGGCCCCCGGCGCGGTGCTGGACGATCATTCCCGCTGGCGCGCGCCACTGGTACGCGCCGCCAAACGCCTGCGAGTGCTTGGCATGTTTTCAATTCTGGTCATCCTTGTTACTACAGCGTTGATTATCACCCTTGCCACCAGCGCCGCTCTGGCCGCCAATGCCCAGGTGATCCGCGTGCTGCGTCTTGTCGGCGCGCAGGACGCCTATATCGCAGGCGCCTTTGTGCGTCGCTACACGATACGCGCGTTCACCGGCGCGCTTGGCGGAACCTTGGTCGGCGCAGTCACGGTCCTGTTGTTACCAAGCGGCACCGGGGGCGAGTTCCTAACTGGACTGGGGTTCGCCGGTGCCAATTGGCTGTGGCTCTTGTTGATACCGTTGCTTGCCGCCCTGGTTGCTTTCGCCGCCACCCGCGCCACCTCGCTTGCCACTTTGAAAGAGAGAAGCTGATGAAAAACGCCTTGCAATGGCTGCGCTCGCTATTGTTCATCATCCAGATGTATATCGCCTTGCCAGTCATCGGCTTTGGCCTGATCCCACTGGCTCTTTTCAATCGGCAGTATTCTTATTGGATCATCCGGCTGTATTGCACCTGGATCCGTTGGACCGCCGCCTGGATGGTTGGCCTTCGCAGCGAAATTCGTGGAGAAGTGCCTCAAGACGCTTGCATCATCGCCTCCAAACACCAGTCGTTCTTTGATATCCTGCTGCTTTCCAGCGTCGTGCCGCGCATTAAATTCATCATGAAAAGCGAGCTGCGCTGGGCACCGGTAATCAATCTCTATGCCTATTGGACCCGCACCATCGCGGTCAATCGCGGCAAACGCGGCGCGGCGATCAAGCAGATGGTCGCAGCGGTAAAGGCCGGGGCGGATGAGCCCAGCCAGTTGATCATCTTTCCCCAAGGGACCCGCGCGGCGATTGGCGTGCAAAAGCCCTACAAGATCGGCACCGGTGTCCTTTACAAGGAAACCAGCCTCCCGGTGGTGCCCGCCGCCACCAATGTTGGCGCCTTCTGGCCGCGCCACGGAATCATGCGCAAGCCTGGTCTGGCGGTGCTGGAATTCCTGCCGCCGATTGAACCCGGGTTGGAGATCGAAGCATTCATGACAGAAATGGAGACGGCAATCGAAACCGCATCGGACAAGCTCGCTGTCGAGGCCGGAATCAACCTGGAGGAAATCCGTGGAATTTCTTGAAGACATCCCCGCGCTCGAAGCGCTCTATGGCACGCCGAGCGAGGCCGCAGTGATAAAAGTCACTGACCACCTGACCCCCGCGTACCGACGCTGGATCATGGCCAGCCGCTTTTGCGTCCTTTCGACCGTCGGCCCCGAAGGCACCGATGGCAGCCCGCGCGGCGACGATGGCCCGGTGGTGCTTGAACTGGATGCGCGCACCCTTGCCCTGCCGGATTGGCGCGGCAATCAACGCCTGGACACCCTGCGCAATATCATCCGCGATGAACGCATCTCCCTCATGTTCCTGGTCTCTGGCTCGACCAGTGTAATGCGTGTAAACGGCACCGCCCGGCTGACAGCCGACGAAACCTTGCGGGACCGGTTTGAAAAGAACGGTAAACGCCCGGCTACAGTGATCGTGGTCAAAATAAACGAAGTCTATTCGCAATGCGCCCGCGCCGTGATGCGCGCCAATCTGTGGAAAGCCGACCCAACCCCGAACCTGCCGAGCGTCGGTGAAATGCTGCGCGAAGTGAAACAGGACTTTGACGATGCCCGCTACGATTCCGAATGGCCCGAACGCGCCGCCAAAACCCTTTGGTAAAGAGCTAAAGCGCTACCCCCGAAAAACGCCGCTTTCATCTTTCCCGAAATACTCCCGCCGGAGGCGTCAAATCAGGCTCATTTCCAACGGAAATGAGCCATGCCCAACCGTGGCTTGCCCCGTAGGGGCCGGCCTGGGCGGGAGCGGCGCGCCTCAGAAATCCACGGCGATGCCGTTTTTCTCCCAATCACCATAACGCACCGGCTCCGGGCCTTTGCGTCCGCCCAGCTCCTCGGCACGCGCGTCCTTGCGTGCCTTGCGGCGGCGCTCTTCGGCTTCGGCCAGCGCCCGTTTAGCGGCTTCCGGCAGGTCTGCTTCAGGATCACTCATTTGAAACCCCTTGTGGTTTGCGCGCGTTCTTGTTGTTCATGCCCCTCTCCTATAGACCCGCGCTCAAGCTTGGCAAAGGGGCCGAAATGAACAAAATGGCGGAAGACGTGCGGCGCGTGGCGCTTGAGTTGGTGAGCGATGTTACCGAGAGCAAAAAGCTGCTTTCCGAGGTTGTGGCAAAACGCGTGACCAGGCTCTCTGCGGCGGATCGCGCCCGCGCCCAGCGCTTGGCAATCACCACATTTCGGGTCATGGATCGGGCCGACCGCATGCTTGGCCCACACCTTCGAAAACGCCCACCCCCGCGGGTACTTAACATCCTGCGCCTTGGGGTAGCCGAGATCTGCGAGCTTGACCAAGCCCCGCATGGGGTGGTCAATGCCGCCGTGTCCCTGGCCGCAGCCAACCCGCGCGATGCCCGCCTCAAGGGGCTGGTAAATGCCGTGCTTCGCAAAATCGCCGGCGAAAGTGACAAGTGGCAACAACTGCCGGTGCCCCGTTTGCCCAAATGGTTGCGCAAACCGCTGATCGCTGATTTTGGCAAGCCCCATGTCGAGGCGATGGAGGCGGCCTTCTATCAAGGCGCCCCCCTGGACCTAAGCGCCGGCAAGGATCCGGCAAATATTTCCGAGGCAACCGGCGGTCAGGTTTTGCCCACCGGTTCGGTGCGTCTCTGCGAATGGGGCCAGGTTTCCACCTTGCCCGGCTTTGATCAGGGCGATTGGTGGGTGCAGGACGCCGCCGCCGCCTTGCCCGCCCGTATCCTTGCCCCGGCCAAGGGCGCTCGCGTGCTTGACCTGTGCGCCGCGCCCGGGGGCAAAACTTTGCAGCTGGCCGCTTTGGGCGCTCAGGTCACCGCGCTCGACATTTCCGCCAAGCGGATGCAGCGCGTTGCGGAAAACCTGAGCCGGTGCCGCTTGTCTGCCGAGCTGGTTGTGGCCGATGCATTGGAATTTGACGCACCGCCCTTTGATGCGATCCTGCTGGACGCGCCTTGCTCTGCCACGGGGACGATCCGGCGCCACCCGGACTTGCCCCACGCCAAGGATGGAAGCGATTTTCCGGGTCTTTTCGCCTTGCAGGAAGCTTTGATAGACAAAGCGTTTGGCCTCCTGAAACCCGGCGGTCGCCTGGTTTATTGCACCTGTAGCTTGCTCTTTGATGAGGGCGAAGAGCAAGTGCGCGACGCGCTCGCGCGACATGAAGGCCTGCACGTCGAGCCCGATGCGCTCAATATCCCTGGAGTAGAGGCTGCATGGCGAACCGACGAAGGCGGGTTGCGCCTGCGACCGGATTTCTGGGCCGATCAGGGTGGCATGGATGGTTTTTACATTGCCGCGTTGCGCAAAGGCTGAAGGCGGACGCCGGTTTTTGACCAGTTTCGCCATGACAGGCCGGGCGCCGCTCTGTATGATCGCGCCAACGAGCGGGCACGAATCCCGCCAAAGAGCACCCGGACGAGGCACATCCCGTGGCACGAACCAAGACCTGGTCAAATCGCAAAGCGCGTTTTTTGAACCGGTGGCACGCCCGCCGGGCCGCGCGCGCGCGCCCTGCTGCCGGTTTTGTAAGCCAACCAGAGCCGCGCACCCTCGGCTCGTTTGCCCGGGGCAAACAACTGGTCGCAGGCAACTTGCTGTTTGCCGGGCATCTGATCAATGCGCCCGACCAGATGCTTTGGCAGGTGGGGGCGCCAAATTCAGCTTTTACTGCCGAAATCAACGGCTTTGCCTGGCTTGATGATCTTGCCGCCCTTGGGGATCGCGAAGCACGGCTTTTGGCGCAGGAATGGCTGCTTGGCTGGATCGCCATTTTTGGCAATGGACGCGGGCCGGGTTGGACCCCGGATCTGACCGGCCGGCGGCTGATTCGCTGGATCAACCATGCGCTATTCATTCTGAACGGGCAGGAAGCAGATGCGACGCTGGCCTTTTACCGATCCTTGGCGCAGCAAACGATCTTCTTGTCGCATCGGTGGCAAGGGGCAAGCCCGGGATTGCCGCGTTTCGAGGCTTTGGTTGGGCTGATCTATGCTGGCCTGGCGTTGACCGGCATGGAAGCCCATGTGGAGCCGGCGATGCAGGCGCTGGCGCGGGAATGCGAAAGTCAGATTGATGCCGAGGGCGGTATTCCCACGCGCAATCCCGAGGAATTACTGGAGGTTTTTACCCTTTTGACCTGGGCTGCCTCGGCACTCAGTGAAGGTGGTCGGCGGGCGTTGGGCGAACACCTTGCGGCGATCGAGCGCATTGCGCCGACCCTGCGCGCCCTGCGCCATTCCGACGGTGGGCTGGCGCGGTTTCATGGTGGCGGGCGTGGTATCGAGGGGCGGCTCGATCAGGCATTGGCATCCTCGGGAGTCCGCGCGGCTCAACAGGTCGGGCTGGCCATGGGCTATGCGCGCCTTTCCGCCGGCCGCACAAATATCATCATGGACGCCGCGCGCCCGCCACAAGGCGACGCCAGCGCCGGGGCACATGCGGGCACCCTGGCAATCGAGCTCACCTCCGGGCGCCGCCCGCTGATCGTCAATTGCGGCTCGGGCGCGCATTTCGGCGAGGAATGGCGCCGGGCCGGGCGCGCCACCCCATCCCATTCAGTGCTGTGCCTGGACGGGCTCAGTTCCTCCCGGCTTGGCTCCGAGCGCAGCGCGGCTTCCGGATCCGGGGCGTTATTGGTCGAAACCCCACGCGATGTGCGCCTGCAGAAGCTGGTAGAGGAAGGCTCGACCGGGCTTGTTGGCAGCCATGACGGCTATCGCGCCAGTCACGGGCTGACCCATATTCGCCGGCTCGACATTTCCCAGGATGGGCGCAGCTTGCTGGGCGAAGACAGCCTGGTAGCGATCAGTG
>CAYSBG010000037.1:0-10443 GCA_964429125.1 uncultured Aliiroseovarius sp. | reverse complement strand
TTGCGTAGATAAAGGGCTTAGCCGCGTTTCGGTACGTTCACGGCAATTTTGCTGGCGGGGCGGTTCACGCAGGTATCAAACCAACGGTTCACATTTGGCGTGTCATCCATTTCCAGCAGGTCATGGGCGTCATAATGGCCCTTGAGAACACGAATCCATGGCCAGACCGCGATGTCGGCGATGGTGAAATCGTCGCCCATGATGAAGTCGCGCCCTTCAAGGCGCTCGTCCAGTACCCCAAGCAATCGCATGGTTTCTTCCTTGTAACGGTCAAACGGGCGCTTGTCTTCAATGTGCTTGCCGGCAAACGCGTGGAAAAAGCCAAACTGGCCCATCATTGGTCCAACGCCGCCCATTTGCCACATTAGCCATTGCAGGGTTTCATAGCGGGTTGCCGGGTCCTCGGACAGGAATTTGCCGGTCTTCTCGGCAAGATAAATCAGTATCGCGCCGGATTCCCAAAGCGGCAAAGGTTTGCCGCCCGGGCCATTGGGGTCAATGATTGCGGGGATTTTGTTGTTTGGATTGAGCGACAGAAACTCCGGGGTGAACTGGTCGTCATCGGCAAAATTCACCAGATGCGGTTCATAGTCGAGGGCGCATTCTTCAAGCATGGTTGAAACCTTGATGCCATTGGGCGTAGGCAAGGAGTAGAGCTGTATGACGCCCGGATTGGCTGCAGGCCAGCGCTTGGTGATGTCAAATTGGTCGAGCATTGTGTGTCCCCTTATATTCATGGCGTCCGAATTTGCTGGCAGTAGAGCATTCCTGTGAAATGCCACCGGCAATGCTGCCATTTTCCCGGTCGGTCAGGCGCTCATATGGCCCTGTATCCGGGTCGGTTCAAGGGGAGTGAGTTATGACTCACCCACAGAAAGGAAAAAACTTGCAGAAAAAGCAGGCCAGAAAGGGTTTTTCAACGCTTTTGGCAGATACTGGGCGAAATCAACTCTTAGAATGGAGTTTTCACGCGTGAAACGGGTTTTTCTGGCAATCCTGGCATGGCTTGGTATGGGCTGGCCTGTTTGGGGCGAACCGGCGTCGCTTCTGGATACGGCGCTCTTTCAAAGCGGGCGCCAACCCTTGCTGGCGCAACAGGTTCGGGGCGGGATATTGCCGGGAAATGGCACGGTTGAAAGCAGGACCGAACGCGGGGGCAGTGCGAGCTTGTTTGCCGGGCGTCAGAGTGGCTCCCTGTTTGCGCCATATCAGCGTCGGGTGAGCCTCCGGCGTGCCAATGTGCCGGTTGCCGGAGGCGGGGAGGTCAAACCTGGCGGTTTTGGCCCAATTGCCCGTTTACGCGCCCTGATTGGCCGGGCCGAGGCCGGGGCGGGTGGCTACGATGCGGTGCAAAACGGGGCTGTGATCAAGCCCGAGAAGCTGCCAACCGAAATGAGCCTTGGGGAAATATATGCCTGGATCGAGGCGACACCGGGCCAACCCCATGCAATCGGCTATTACCAGTTCATCCCGGCCACCCTGAAGCGCCTGGTCGCGCAACTCGGAGTCGGGGCTGATGAAGTGTTCAGCCCTGCTTTGCAGGACCGGCTTGGTGACCTGTTACTGGCCGAGGCCGGGCTGCATGCCATGGGTCGGGGAGAGATTGATCGTCATACATTCATGGCAAATATGGCCAAAATCTGGGCAGGATTGCCCAATCCGGATGGTCTATCCCATTATGAAGGTATCGCCGGAAACACCGCATCCCTGACTTGGGCCTATTTTGACCAGGAAATGGCGCGGATTTTTCCTGGATAGGCCGCGGGTTGCCTAACCGGGAAGGCCGGCGAAAAGAAAATCGCGCCTTAAAGCACCATATGGCGGGCGCGCGAGCCGCGCTCGATTGCGGCGGCGTGCAGCCGATCAATATTCAGCTCATAGCGGATTTCTTCCAGCAGGCGCAGTTCGCTTTCCTGCAGGCTGCCGTCGGCTGCGGCCACGTCACAGGCCAACGCATAGGCAGTTTCCCAGAGTTTTTCCGGCAGATTGCTGCGCACCAGACCGAACAGTGCGTCAAGCCCGTCCTCGACGCCGAACAAGTCAAAAACCGTTTGGCTGACATTCTTGATCCGGTCGGTATCATAGGTGGCGAAAACCGGCAGGTGATTGACGATGGCTTCGATCGAAATCAGCTCTGACGTGCGGATATTCTCATCGGATGCAGAAATCGCCACCATTACGGCAATCAGGCAATCTTCGGCGGTAAAGGAATGGGGGATGTCTTGCATGGGAAGCTCCTGGTTGGGGCGACAATATTGACGTAGCCGCCCGGGGGCAATAGGGAGAGCGCCTAAGCCGGGATTAACCGGGAAAACCTGAGGAAAAACCATGTCTGACTTGCGCGAAACCGCCCTGCAATCGAAAGCCTGGCCTTTTGAAGAAGCGCGCAAGCTGGTCAAACGCTACCGTAATGGGGCGCCGGACAAGGGGCATATCCTGTTTGAGACCGGCTATGGCCCATCCGGCCTGCCGCATATCGGCACTTTTGGCGAAGTTGCACGCACCACGATGATCCGCCGCGCCTTTGAAGTAATCAGCGATATTCCAACCCGGCTGGTTTGTTTTTCCGACGACCTGGACGGGATGCGCAAAGTGCCCGGGAATGTGCCCAACCCGGCAGCGCTGGAAGAGCATTTGCAGCAACCCCTGACATCCGTGCCCGACCCGTTTGGTAAATTTGACAGCTTTGGTGCCCATAACAACGCGATGTTGCGCCGGTTTCTGGATCGGTTTGGTTTTGAATATGAATTCATCTCGGCGACGGAATTCTATGCTTCCGGCGCTTTTGATGAGGTGCTGTTGCGGGCGGTGGAGAAATTCGATGAAATCATGGCGGTGATGCTGCCGACCCTGCGCGCCGAGCGGCAGAAAACCTATAGCCCGTTTCTGCCGATATCGCAAAAGACCGGACGCGTGTTGTATGTGCCGATGCAATCGGTGGACCCGGTGGCCGGGACCATCACCTATATTGATCCCGAGGACGGCGAAGAAGTAACCACGTCGGTCACCGGCGGGCGGGTGAAATTTCAATGGAAGCCGGATTTTGGCGCGCGCTGGGCGGCGTTGGGGGTTGATTTCGAGATGTATGGCAAGGACCACTCGACCAACACGCCGGTCTATGACAAAATCTGCCGGATCCTCGGAGGCCGTGCCCCGGACCATTACGTTTACGAGATGTTTCTGGATGAGAATGGCGAAAAGATTTCCAAGACCACCGGCAACGGGATTTCCATAGATGACTGGTTGAAATATGCCTCGGCGGAGAGCCTTTCGTATTTCATGTATCAAAAGCCGAAGACCGCCAAGCGGCTGTTTTTTGACGTGATTCCCAAGGCTGTGGATGAGTATCACCAGCAGTTGCGCGCCTATCCAGAGCAGGATTTGAAGCAGCGTTTGGCCAACCCGGTGTATCATATTCATGGCCACAACGTACCGGCTTCGACCATGGTGGTTCCGTTTGCCATGTTGCTTAATCTCGCCTCGGTTTCCGGGGCGCCCGACAAAGCCACTCTTTGGGGTTTCATACGCAATTACACGCCCGATGCCAGTCCAGAGAGCCATCCGGACACCGATGCAGCAGCCGGTTGGGCGGTGGAATATTACAAGGATTTTGTCGCGCCAAACAGGAAATATCGGGCGCCGATGGACCTCGAACGCGAAGCGCTGGGCGAATTGCGCGACAAGCTGGCTGGATGGGAGGGCGCTGCGGATGGCGACGCGCTGCAATCGCTGGTGTTTTCTGTGGGACGTACGCGGTTCGAGCCGATGCGCGCCTGGTTCTCGGCCTTGTATGAAGTGCTGTTGGGCGCGTCGCAAGGCCCCAGGTTTGGCTCCTTTATTGCCCTTTATGGGGTTGGGGAAACTGTAAACCTCATTGACAGGGCGCTGGCCGGGGAATTGGCCTGAAACACCTGAACTGAACACTCCGGATCTGCGCTCAGCAGGCATGGCCACCGGAGATGCACCGCGTGATACGCTGAAACCCGTCGCCAAATTTTGTGGCTGCCGGCGGGCCCGGCACGTTCGGTTCATGCGGTGCATTTTTCAACGCGGGCAACAATCATTCGCCCGAAAACCGAAAGGCTGGCCAGGTTCGCGCCCCGTTCAGGCAAGGCCAGCGTACGCTGCTGTTAAGTGGCATTAACCCCTTGTTGATACCCCTTTCGCCATTCCGGGCCAATCCCCGGGACCCCTTGAGGCCGGGCCTGGGTGCCCTTGGTTGACGGGTTCGGCGCATTTTAAGACCTGAAAGGGAATTACATGAACAAGACGATTACTGACGGGGTGGTTTTCATGCCGCCCCCCTTCGTCGACGGGCTGGGTGTTTGGTCAAGTCAGGATGGCACTGTTGGCTCCGCGACCTATGCCGGGGCGGCGAATGCGGCATTTGTTCCGGCGGACAGCGATTTTGCCGGGTGCCTTGAATTGCAAAAGACCCAGACCACGCAAAAACTGCGATGGATGGGCAATACGCCGATGACGCCGGGATGCTATTTGCGCATCACTGCCAAGGTCAAAGCCGTCAGCGGGGCGTTTCCTGATGTGCGAATCGCAGGCTGGGCGGCGAAATCCGACAACAGCCACGCGGCGGGGTATACGGAAATTGGCCCATCGGTGACGCTTGATACCTATGGGGAGGTGGTCGAAGTATCGGCGATTGTCGGTCAGGGAAGCCGCGGTGGGGTCGACATGGTTTGGGGGCAGGACGTGGCCTATGGCCATTTCGGCCTGGACCTGACAGGCTCTAACGGCGGGGTCGTGCGCATTGACGATATCGTTATCGAAGACATCACGGATGCGTTCCTGCGCAAGATGATGGACTGGGTTGATGTGCGTGACTATGGTGCCGTGGGCGACGGGGTGACCAACGACAAGGCGGCATTTGACGCAGCGGATGCGGCGGCCAACGGGCGTACGGTTCTGGTCAGCGCCGGCACATATTATATCGGCTCCAACACCACAATCGACAGCCCGGTTCGGTTCGAGGGAACGATAACGATGCCAACCAGCGCACGCTTGTCGCTGATCCGCAATTTCGACCTTCCAACCTATATTGACGCCTTTGGCGATGAGGTTCTGGCTTTCAAAAAGGCGGTTCAGGCGCTGTTCAACTATACCGACCATGATACGCTTGATCTGGGCGGGCGGCGAATTGATCTGGATGGGCCGATCGACATTCAGGCAGCGGTTGACAACTTTTCCTCGTTTCAAATCCGCCGGGTGATCCGCAACGGGCAGTTCTATGTCAGTAACTCGGCCAATTGGGATCCGGATGTTGTGACCTCGAACGGGAATTACAATTCGGCTAACCCTTTCCAACTGACCGGGGTCGCCAATATTGCCCAGATCGTACCGGGCATGTTGATTACCGGCAATGGAGTCGGGCGCGAGGTTTATGTCAAGGCCGTCAATGTCGGGGCGAATTCCCTGACCCTGTCCAAAGGGCTTTACGGTCCCGCGGCCACACAGGCTTATACCTTCACCCGGTACAAGTATGTGCTGGATTTCTCGGGGTTCACCACGCTTTCCAAATTTACCATCGATTCGGTTGAATTGCAGATGAACGGCTATGCCAACGGCGTGTTGCTGGCACAATCCGGGCTGGATTTTCAGATGCTGAATTGCATTCTCAACAAGCCGGCGCACCGGGGCATAACTTCGCATGGGACGGGGTGTCAGGGGCTGAATATCGACGGCTGTCAAATTCTTTCAAGTGAAAGCGCAATGCCAGCGCCCGCCCGGGTTTCGGTCGGTTTCAATGTGAACGCCAATGACGCCAAGATCCGTTCGAGCCGGTTTCAGCGTTTGGGTACGACCGGGGTATTGAACGGGGGCGGGCATCTGATTGTCGGCAATCACTGGTTTCAGGGCGATGAGGTGACCAATGGGCCACGGGTGGCCGGGCTGGTGTTCACCCAGGAAAATGTCTCGTCCATCATTACCGGCAACTACATTGATAATTGTTGGATCGAATGGACCAATGAGCATGATCCAAGCCCCGATTTTGGTACCGAATACAGCTTTGGCGGCCTGACGATCACCGGCAACATTTTCTTTGCTATTGATGTGGCCAGCTATTTCAATTTCATCGTGGTCAAGCCCTATGGCACCGGGCATTTCATCAATGGTCTTCATGTCAACGAGAACGCGTTCAAGGTGATCCAGGGCAATATCGACCGGGTCGACGCGGTGGACAATTCGATAGCCGGCCTGGATTTCTGGCGGATGCGAAATGTTACGTTCGAGCGTAACACCTTTAACGGGGTCAACCAGCGGGCATTATGCCCTGCGACGCTGGAGTTTACCCAGAACACTGACGCGACAACCTGGACCCTGAATCCGTCTGCCTATCTGCCATTTGGCGGCAACGCGCGCACGGTTACGGCAATTGTTACCCAGGGGGCGATCAAAAATGCCAGCAACGCCCGGGTTTCGACCATGCCCTATGCGGTGGTCAATGCCGGTGCATCCAATAACTACGTGCAACTGGTCTGGCCCGAAGCGTGTCGGGGCAGCGTGCAGGTAACCGTCCGGGTCGACAAGCCGATTTAACGTGTCACCCCCGCTTGGGGCGAAATCCGGGAAAAATGCGCTCCGGCCGACAAGGCCGGGGCTTTTGTCATTTACGGGTGTGGTTTATTCACTGACCCGGATAAGCCAGCCTGTGGGCCCGGCCACGGAGCGGGGCAGCAGGACAATCAGGAATTCCCGTACGGCAATGGTGATCATCAAGGGAACGAGAAAGGAGTTTAGGGTGACTTCGGCGAACATGGGCATTTCCTGATAAAAGCAAAATTGTGGGGCATTGGATCGCCCGTTAAAGCGGCCTGAATATGTCGGATTTCGGGAAAAATTTGTGGTTTTGCCGGGATTCGGGGACAATGTGCCAGTGTGATCTGGATTGTTGTGAGAACGCGGCAAATCGGCCAAAACCTTTGAGCCTGATCAAGGTTGGGCAAAGGATTTCGTGTTAGGGAGAGGGGAATTTGCAAGGAGAGATGCGCATGGTTACCCAACCCACCCGTTCAAACACCAAAAGCAAGCCCGCTGCGGCCAAGGCGCCCCCCCAGTCTGCGGCTGTGAAGGAGACATCGGCGAGCGAAATTGCGCAAGCGCCGGTCGCGCCGCAATCGGCGGTTACTTTTCCCGAAGTCGACAAGGACAAGATTCGCCAGGCATTTGAGAATGGCGAATTTCCGTATAAAACCAAACTCGGCAAGAAGGACTACGAAAAGCAAAAGGCCAAACTGCAGGCCGAGCTTTTGAAGGTTCAAAAATGGGTGGGTGAGACCGGGCAAAAATTCGTTCTGTTGTTTGAGGGGCGCGATGCGGCCGGCAAGGGCGGTACGATCAAGCGGTTCATGGAGCATCTGAACCCGCGCGAGGCCCGGGTGGTGGCGCTTAACAAACCGTCCGACAAGGAGCGTGGCCAGTGGTTCTTTCAACGCTATATCGAACAATTGCCGACAACCGGTGAAATGGTATTCTACGACCGTTCCTGGTATAACCGTGCCGGGGTGGAGCGGGTGATGGGCTTTTGCAGCCCCACTGAATACCTGGAATTCATGCGCCAGACGCCGGATCTGGAACGGATGATGGTCCGGTCCGGCGTGCGGCTGTATAAATACTGGTTCTCGGTTACGCGAGAGGAGCAGAAACGCCGTTTTGACAGCCGCAAGGATGACCCCCTCAAACGCTGGAAGCTTAGCCCGGTTGACCTGGCCTCGTTGTCGAAATGGGATGATTATACCGAGGCCAAAGAGGCGATGTTCTTTTATACGGACACTGCCGATGCGCCCTGGACCATCGTCAAGTCCAACGACAAGAAACGCGCGCGGCTGGAGACCATGCGCCATTTCCTGTCGACCTTGGATTATCCGGACAAGGATATGGACATTGCCACGCCGCCGGACCCGCTGATCATCGGCCATGCCAGCCAGGTGATCCACGGGGCCGAGCATATTCTTGGCGCCTGCCTGCATCCGGATCTTCGCCGCTCAGGGGGGTAAGCCCGCGCAAACGCTGCCTCGCCCCGTCAGTCGAATACCCGACACTGATCAGGCGCGACACGCGCTGGCCAATCGGGCGGTGGGGAAACCTGCCGCCTTTGGCCGTTTTTGCGACACCGGCTTGTTTGCGCCTTGGTAAATGCTAGGGTGGCACCATGACATTGACACGGCGACTGATGATGGCGGGATTTGTGGGGGCGTGCGCGCCCATCCGGTCGC
Organism: uncultured Aliiroseovarius sp.; assembly: GCA_964429125.1. GTDB lineage: Bacteria > Pseudomonadota > Alphaproteobacteria > Rhodobacterales > Rhodobacteraceae > JAAEUB01. The sequence continues at coordinate 2,215 of CAYSBG010000037.1, read as the reverse complement.
GTTTCACCGCACCTGCGGCCACTTCTGCCTCCGCATCCCGGTCTCCTGCGGCAAATCGGGCGGTTCCGCGGCCCGGAAACGCCGATGTTGCCGCGCCTGAACGGGCGAGCGTAGAGGAGCCCGGTTTTGATGCCTGGATTCGCGCGTTTCGCGGACGGGCGTCGGCAAAGGGTATTTCCGGGCCGGTTCTGGATCGTGCATTGCGGGGGGCCAGCTACTTGCCGCATGTGGTGGCGTCTGCCAACAAGCAGCCGGAGTTTACCCGCTCGCTTGAGGATAACATTGCGTTGGCCGCTTCGGATGAACGCATCCGTGTGGGAAAAAAGAAACTCGCCCAACATCGGACGTTATTCACCAAAATCGAGCGGAAATACCGGGTTGAGCGCGAGGTGGTTTGCGCCATTTGGGGCCATGAAAGCACTTTTGGGGCGCGGCGCGGCAAAATCGAAGTGGTCTCGGCGCTGGCCAGCTTGTCCTATGGCGGGGTGCGCTCGGATTTCTTTGAAAGCCAACTTGTTGCCGCGTTGAAAATACTGCAGGCGGGCGATGTTTCGGTGGAAAACCTGCGCGGCTCTTGGGCCGGGGCGATGGGGCATACGCAATTCATCCCGACTTCGTACCTGGCCCATGCGGTAGATTTCGATGGCGACGGCCGGCGCGATATCTGGAGCGATGATCCGGGCGATGCGCTGGCGTCGGCGGCGGCATATCTGAAAAATTCCGGCTGGCGATTTGGCGAGCCATGGGGGGTCGAAGTCGACCCGGCAGGGCGCCAGATGAACGGGCGCCCGGCCCCGAACCTGCCTGGATCACAGCTATTGCAGCCCCTTGGCGACCCTGGGCCAAGGTTCTTGGTGTTCAACAATTACAAGGTACTCCGGCGGTATAACAACGCGATGGCCTATGCGATCGGGGTTGGTCATCTGGCCGACCGTTTGGCCGGCGGCCCACCGTTCAAAGGACCTTTCCCGCGCGATGGAGAGGGCCTGACGCTTGCGGACCGAAAGGAAATCCAACGCCGACTGGAGCGGCTTGGCTTTGATCTGGGTACGATTGATGGGGTCATTGGCGACAAGACCATCGCCGCGATTCAGACGTTCCAACGCGACAGGGGGCTGCGGGTCGACGGTGTGGCCAACAAGGCCTTGCTGGTGGCGCTGCGCTAGGGCGTGTTGCGCCCGATCAGAAATCCATTGTGTACGTGAAGCCAACCGAGTTGCTCGAGATGATCGGCAGGAACATCCCGCCATCCGACAGGTCTTTGCGGTTCTCATATTGGTTGAGGATCAGGCTGCCAATACCGATACCAATCGCCGCCCCGGCAACCATATCCGACACCCAATGCCTGTGGCCGCGAATGTTGGAGGCGGTTAACGCACCGGCGACCAGATAGGGAATGACGTTATTGTCGTAAATCCCGGCATAAACCCGGGCCACGGCGAAATACTGGGTCAGGTGAAAGCTGGGCATGGAAGTGCCGCGAAGCACCGGGCCGGGGTTGAACCCGGTGGAATGGCCGAAATCCCACGGGTTGGTGGTCTGGTCGCCTGGGGTGCCGGTAAAGGTCGAAAGATTGTCGACCGGGCGCAGGCGGCCAAAAAGCGGTTTGAGGATGATTTGCGACGTCAGATAGGAATAGGCGATCGCTTTGCCCGAAAGCAGCGCTGCGGTCTGTGCGCGTTCGTCGTTGAAGGCAACGCCGCCCAGATAGGTCACCCCAAGACCGGCAAGCAGGTATTGGCTTTCAGTGGAGATGCCGTAATTGTTCAACTGTGGCGCCAGTGGCGGCAGCGCAAAACCGTCAAATATCGGTGCCACCTGATCCTGCCAGAAAATCGTTGTCGGCCGGTCGACGCTGATCAGGGCGCCGATGCCAAGGGCGAAAAGGGCGGTTTTGCGTGGCTCGCGAAACGGAAAACTGAGCATCTGCCCGACCTCTCCGGGAATATTTCCCATGGACAAGCGGAATGTTCTGAGCGCGCGATCCCCACGGTTTTCATCAAATCCGGCATAGGAAAACCGCCGTTCAGCCGGGTTTGGACCAAGGCCAAAGTCAAGCGGGGCGCTTTGGCTGGAAAAACTGAGGGTCCCCTGGTCGGGCGGGATCGGTTGCGTTTGGGCCGATCCGGGCTGGGCCAGCCCGATGAGCGCCGCGATCAAGGGAATTAAAATGCGAATTACCATGCGGAAAGAGGTTTCCCTGTGCGCGTCGTGT
>CAYSBG010000036.1:1241-10486 GCA_964429125.1 uncultured Aliiroseovarius sp. | reverse complement strand
GCTGCCTCTGCGCCGGCTCTTTGGCACCGCAATTTCGCGCGCACCGGTCAGGTATTGGCCGGTCAGTGAAACCGGGTTGGCGGCGATCTGCTCGGGCGTGCCTTCGGCCACAACTTCGCCGCCATGCACCCCGGCGCCCGGGCCAATGTCAAACACATAATCGGCGTCGCGGATCGCCTCTTCGTCGTGTTCAACGACGATCACCGTATTGCCTTGGTCGCGCAGATTTTTCAACGTGGTCAGCAGCCGGCCATTGTCGCGTTGATGCAGGCCGATCGAGGGCTCGTCCAGTACATAAAGCACGCCCGTAAGGCCGGAGCCGATCTGGCTGGCCAGACGGATCCGCTGGCTTTCGCCGCCGGAAAGCGTGCCGGAATTACGGCTCAGCGTCAGGTATTCCAGCCCGACATTGTTCAAAAACCCAAGGCGCTCGCGGATTTCCTTGAGTATGGCCCGGGCAATCTCGTTCTTTTGTTTCGACAGGCTGTCGGGCACGGTTTCGCACCAGTCAAACGCCTCGCGGATCGACATTTGCACCACCTGCCCCACATGCAGCCCGGCAATTTTCACCGCCAGGGCCTCTGGACGCAGCCGGTATCCCGCGCAGGTCTCGCACGGCCTGCGGTTTTGATAGCGCTCAAATTCCTCGCGCACCCAATTGCTGTCGGTTTCGCGATAGCGTCGTTCCATATTCGGAATGACCCCCTCAAACGGGCGCGTGACCTGATAAACCCGCCCGCCATCGTCGAAACGAAACGGTATTTCTTCGTCCCCCGAGCCGTAGAGGAACAATTTCTTCACATCATCGGGCAAATCCTTCCATGGTGTGTTCTTGTCGAACCCATAATGACGGGCAATGCTTTCGATTGTCTGAAGAAAATACGGTGATTTGCCTTTTCTCCACGGCGCCAAGGCCCCGTCATAGAGCCGCAACGTGGAATCGGGCACGACGAGGCGCGCGTCAAAGAACAACTCGACCCCCAGCCCGTCGCAATCCGGGCAGGCGCCAAACGGGGCGTTGAAGGAAAACAGCCGCGGCTCGATCTCGGAAATGGTGAAACCGGACACCGGGCAGGCGAATTTTTCGCTGAAGGTGAAACGCTCGGGCGCGCCCTCGTCGGCGCGCGGGGCGGTTTCAAGAATGGCAATTCCGTCGGCCAGATCCAGCGCCGTGCGCAGGCTGTCGGCGAGGCGCTGCTCCATGCCCTCGCGCACGATAATCCGGTCGACCACAACGTCTATGTCATGACGGATTTTCTTGTTCAGCCTGGGCGCATCCTCAAGCTCGTAAAAGCCACCGTCAACCTTGACCCGCTGAAAGCCCTGCTTCTGCAAGTCAAGGAATTCCTTGCGATATTCCCCTTTGCGGTCGCGGATGATTGGTGCAAGCAGATAGCCACGCGTGCCCTCGGGCAGGTCCATGATCCGGTCGACCATGTCCTGCACCTGCTGGGCCTCGATCGGCTTGCCCGTCGCAGGGGAATAGGGGGTGCCGGCGCGGGCAAAAAGCAGGCGCAGATAGTCGTAAATCTCGGTCACGGTGCCAACCGTCGAGCGCGGGTTCTTGCTGGTGGTTTTCTGCTCGATCGAGATTGCCGGGGACAGCCCGGCAATGTGGTCCACGTCGGGCTTTTCCATCATGTCGAGGAATTGCCGTGCATAGGCGGAAAGCGATTCGACATAGCGCCGCTGGCCCTCGGCATAGATGGTGTCAAACGCCAGGCTCGACTTGCCGGACCCGGAAAGTCCGGTGATTACAACGAGTTGATCGCGCGGAATATCCACGTCGATCGACTTGAGGTTATGCTCGCGCGCGCCGCGCACGGTGATGAATTTCTGCTCGGCCATGGGTGCCTCTTAAGGATTTCTCAACGAATAGGGCATATGCTGGGATAGGCCAATGAAAAAATGAGAACGAAAGGAGAATATCGCATTGGTGGAAACCTTACTTGGGGATTGCCGCGGAAAAGACTAAATTTCAAGGGAATCAGTTGGAGTTTTCTCATGCTGCGCATTTTCATTGCCCTTTTCGCTACCGCCGTGTTCGCCCACCCCCTTCCCGCCCGGGCGCAGGAGCAAAGTCAGGCCATTCTTGTTCTGGATGCATCCGGTTCCATGTGGGGGCAAATCGACGGGGTCGCCAAGATTACCATCGCCCAGCAGGTCATAGGTGGCCTGCTGCAAAGCCTGCCGGAGGATCAACTTTTGGGTCTGACGGTGTATGGCGCGCGGCGTAAAGGGGATTGTACGGATATCGAAACGTTGCTGGCGCCGACCACGGATCGCGATGCCATTGCCGAACTGGTCAACCGCATCAAGCCCCGGGGCAAAACGCCCATGACCGACGCAGTCATCGCCGCCGCAGAAGCGCTGAAATACACCGAGGAGCGGGCCACGGTGATCCTGATCTCGGACGGGATCGAGACCTGCAACCCGGACCCCTGTTCTGCGGCGCGCCTGCTGGAGCAGACTGGCGTGGATTTCACCGCCCATGTGATCGGCTTCAACGTGTCCGACCAGGCGGCCCTGGTCCAGATGCAATGCCTGGCCGACGAAACCGGCGGCTTGTTCCGTACCGCCTCTAACGCCGATGAACTGGCCGAGGCGTTGCAGGAGATATCTGAACCGGAGCCGGTGAATATCACCTTTCGGGTAATCGAGGGCGAGGAAGGGCCGGAAATTACCGAGGGTTTGATCTGGTCCCTGAGCCAGGATGGCGCCGGGGTGATTTTTGAAAATGACCCCAATCCGGCCCGAACCCAAACCATGCTGCAGGGCACGGGAAGCGTTGAAGTCATGCGCCTGGCCGACGAATCCTATGCGGACGCGGTTTTCACGGTGGGGGATGAGGACATGGTGGTGACTTTGGTGCTGCCGAAATTGTTGCCGTCGGCGACACTGGAGGCACCAGGCAAAGTCTTGGCCGGCGACACCTTTCCGGTTGAATGGACCGGTCCGGTTGATAGCGGCACGGTCATCGCCCTTGCCGACCCTGACCAGCAAGTCGGTTTTCAGCAGAGCTATTTTTATCTGGACCAGCAGATCGATAACACCGCGATGATGGTCGCCCCGACGCAGCCGGGCACTTATGAACTGCGCTATTTGACCGGGCTGGGAAGCGACATGGACCAGTTGGCCCGCCGCCAGATAGAGGTAGCCGCATTCGACTTTACCATTACCGCCGCACCAACAGCCGCGATCGGCAGCGACGTGGAGGTCCAATGGCGTGTCCCGTCCCCGGGGAAATTCGTCATTTCTCTGGCACAAGCTGGCGCGGATGCAAGCGCGTATGAGAAATACGTCTATGCATCGAGCTTTGCGGATGGCACCGCGACGTTCACCCTGCCTGCAACCCCGGGCAGCTATGAATTCCGCCTGCTGGACGCCCTTGACGAAGGCAATATTCTTGCCCGCCTGGAAATCGAAATAACCGACGAAATTGCCAGTATTGACGCACCCGAGCAGGTCGAAATTGGCGAAACCTTCATGGTCACCTGGGAAGGCCCCAACAAGCAATTGTACGGCCGCGGCGACTATATTGCGATCGCCGAACCCGACATGAACCCGGCAAAGGAAGTGACCTATGCCTATACTTCCGACAGCCAGGGCAACGCCGTCAGGATGATCGCGCCAACCACGCCGGGAACCTACGAACTGCGCTATATACTGAACGACAACGACAACCGGATTTTGGTACGGCGCGCGCTCGTGGTTGTCCCGGTTGCAGCCTCTGTCAGCTTTGATGGCCCGGCCGAAGCCGGCGGAAAACTGGCGGTAACCTGGCAAGGCCCGGCGCGCGAGATCAACGGCGGCGGTGACTATATCGCCATCGCAGAACCCGGCATGTCGGCAAGCGACGCGGTAACCTATACCTACACGAACAATAGCGCGGCCAATGTCGCCACACTTGACGTCCCGACAACACCCGGCACCTATGAGCTGCGGTATGTGCTGAACGGCCCGCAAGATGTCGTACTTGCCCGCCGGGAACTGGAGGTGATCGCAGTGTCCGCCAGCCTGACCTTTGATGCTCCAGGCAAAGCCGGGGGCCGGCTCGCGGTTACCTGGTCAGGCCCCGGAGGCGAAGATTATATCGCTATCGCCGCGCCTGGCATGCGTGTCGAAGACGAGATCACCTATGCCTATGTAAAGAATAGCAACGGCAATGTCGCCGCTTTGCAATTGCCAACCACACCCGGGACCTACGAGGTGCGCTATGTGCAAAAGGGCAATCCGAAACAGGTTCTCGCCTCGTCCCCCATCGTGGTCGAGCCGGTGCAAGCAAACCTGAAATTCCGCACCCCCGCACCTGCCGGCGGTACGCTTGTGGTTGAGTGGCAAGGCCCGGGGTCCGCCAGTTTTGGCGACAGCGATTTCATTGCCGTGGCCATGCCCGGTAGCGCTGCAGGCAAGACCGAAAGCTACGCTTATGTGAAAAACAGCCAAGGGAATGTGGTCGAGCTTACCCTGCCCGACCCGCCAGGCACTTACGAACTACGCTATGTGCTGAACGGGGTGCGTGACCGGGTTTTGGCAGCCGAACCGTTGAATATCGTGCCATTGCGGGCCACCCTAGAGGCAGCCGATAGCGCCGCGCCAGGCGATCCGGTCAAGGTCACTTGGACCGGGCCGGCCTATCCCCGCGATACGATCGTTATTGCCAAACCCGGATCAGACGCGATCGAGGCCTTTGCCAGTGTCGCCGGCGGGAATATTGTCACCCTGTATGCGCCTGCGACGAAAGGCAAATATGAGATCCGCTATCTCTACGCTCCGCTCAACCAGGTGGTTACCACACGGGTTTTGATTGTCGAGTAGCAAGGAAAAGACTGCCATGGGGGGATTTCTTTGCATCCTCCCCCTTGTCACATTCGTTTTTATGAATATATTACGCGCAAGCCGCCGGGTAGAATCGGAACACGATACCTGACTCGGCACATATTTGCATCCGGCCAGCATGGTCGACTCATACGAGGAATACAAAATGTTCAATTTCATGCAAGGCCGCGCTGCGGCCCCCGCCGGCCCTCGCCTGAGCCCGCAAGACATTGTTAACAAAGCGGCAAACGGCGAAATCACCGTGATTGACGTGCGCGATCATAACGAACTGGTAATGACCGGTCACGCCAAAGGTGCTTTGCATATTCCGCTGTCGATCCTGCGCATGCAGGCCGACCCGTCCAGCCCGGATTTCCACCCGGAACTGTCCACTGACAAACCGGTGGCCATTTACTGTGCCTCGGGCGCACGTTCCGGCATGGCCGCCCGTCTGATGCAGTCACTCGGCTTTCAGGACGTGCACAATATCGGCGGTCTGGGCCACTGGCAAATGGCCGGCGGCGAAATCACCCGCTAGGCTTTCCCTCCGCTCACGGAGCAACCCGCGTGCCCACGGGCGCGCGGGTTTTTTATGCCGGGGTATGCGGGACTTCTAGAGCATGTCGCACCAAATCGAATTCGGCTGGCAGGGCGAACGCATTTGCTTTCGCAAACGCTGCCGCGCCCTGCCAGCCGAATGCTCGATTCTGATTGGGCGCGACACGCTCTAAATGTGAATCGCGCGGCCATAGGCCGCCAGCACCGCCTCATGCATGGTTTCCGACAGGGTCGGATGTGGGAACACGCTTTGGATCAACTCGGCCTCGGTGGTTTCCAGCGTGCGCCCGACCACATAGCCCTGGATCAGCTCGGTCACCTCGGCGCCAATCATGTGCGCGCCCAGCAATTCGCCGGTTTTTGCGTCAAACACGGTCTTGACCAGGCCGTCGGCCTCGCCCAGGGCAATCGCCTTGCCGTTACCAATGAACGGGAACCGGCCCACTTTCACCTCATGGCCCAACGCGCGGGCCCTGGCTTCGCTATAGCCAACCGAGGCAACCTGTGGCTGGCAATAGGTACAGCCGGCAATCGATTCCGGGCGCACCGGATGGGGCGCCTGGCCCGCAATCATTTCCGCGACCATCACCCCTTCGTGGCTGGCCTTGTGGGCAAGCCAAGGTGGCGCGGCAATGTCGCCAATCGCAAAGAGCCCGTCTATCCCCGTGCGACAAAACGCGTCAACCACCACATGGCTTCGATCCACCTTGACACCCAGCTTTTCCAAACCCAGGTCCTCAACATTCCCAACAATACCAACCGCGCTGATCACCGTGTCAAACACCTGTTTGTCCAGCTTGCCGCCGCTTTCGATATGCGCGGTGACCTTGCCTTTGCCCCGGTCCAGCTTCTTGACCATCGCTCCGGTCAGGATCTTTAACCCATGTTTTTTAAAGGCCTTGAGCGCGAAGGCAGAAATCTCCTCATCCTCGACCGGCAACACCCGGTCCATCACTTCAACCACGGTAACATCGGCGCCCAGTGAATTGAAAAAGCTGGCAAATTCTATACCGATCGCGCCCGAGCCGATCACCAGCAACCGTTTGGGCATACGCGGCGGATTGAGCGCATGCTTGTAGGTCCAGACCAGATCGCCATCCGCCTCCAGCCCCGGCAATTCCCGTGCCCGCGCGCCTGTCACAAGGATAACATGCGCCGCCTCAAGACGCTCTTCGCCCTTGTCCGTCTTGACCAGAACCCGCCCGGGAGCCGTCAAGCTGGCCACGCCCATCAGCACCGTGACCTTGTTCTTTTTCAACAGGTGACCAACCCCGCCGGCCAGTTGCCCGGCCACTTTGCGCGAACGCGCGACGACTTTTTTCAGGTCAAACCCTGTTTTGCCCGCAGACAAACCAAACTCCTCGGCCCGCCCCATCAGGTGATATACCTCGGCCGAACGCAACAAAGCCTTGGTCGGAATGCAGCCCCAGTTCAGGCAAATCCCACCCAGATGCGCACGCTCCACCACGGCGACATTCAACCCCAGCTGTGCCGCCCGAATGGCCGCAACATAGCCGCCTGGCCCGGCGCCAATGACGATAAGATCAAATGATGTGCTGCCCATGAGCCTTCCTCCGAAAAATGTAGTTTGATATTAAACTACATTCATCGGCACAGCAACAACACACCGACATAGCCGGTATGCGTCGCCTCTCCACAGGCCTTCTTCAAACCTGCGTGGCGTAGCCACCCCTTTTGTAAAGTTCGGTCAGGCGCTCAGGCGTTGAAGAATCGTGCGATAGCCGCCTTCTTCGGTAAACACTTTCTCGGGACCCGTCGTTTTGCGCGCCAAGGCGCCATTGCGATAGGGAAATCGGCCAAACAGGCGGATCACTTCGCGGTGTACCTTGGCATGTAACAGGTTTGGCCCGCCGGATTCAGGCATGCGCGAATGCATCAGCCGCACACAACGGTCCTGATCGACCAGGCTTTCCGAATGCATCATCGGCATATAAAAAAACTGTCGCGCAGGTTCATCCACCCGCATGTCCCAGCCTTTCTTTACCGCACATTTCGCCGCCGCCAGCGCCCCCTTGTCGGTCGAAAACGCCCGGGGATCATCCCGGAACATGTTGCGGGAAAATTGATCTGTTACAATGATATAGGCCAGCGCGCCGGTCGGATAGGTCAGCCACAGGGCCAGGGCCCCGTCGCGCGCCCGTTCCCATGTTTGCATGAACCGGTCCCGGATCGTCTGATCCAACGCATCATCGCTTTTGTACCAGCCCTTGGGCCCCACCTCATCCAGCCAGAAGGCCAGTACTTCGTCAGGTTCGGACATGACGTCTCTCCCTGTTGCCACCTCTCGCCCCGACGTTACAAAAAATTCAAAACTACGCAAGTATATTTACGAATATTTCAATCATTGTCACGTAAAGCGGGGAAATCCGCCGCTTCCAGCGCCGCTTCGGCCGCTTCAGCATAGACTTCCTGGGCCATATCCATGGCCATCGAAGAAGATGCCGGCGAAAGGGTGACCAGAGCCCCCTGATCTTCGACGTCCGGCGCGGCGCGGCGAGTCGCGCGCCAGCCGCCATAGGCCACCAGCGACAGCAGCAAAACAGCCACGAAGGCAAAGAAGCCATCCGGCCCCATCGCCGCCATCACCCAGCCCGTCAGCACCGGCCCGGCAATCGCACCCAGCCCGTGGATAAACACCAGGCCCGACGATGCAGACGCCATATCCTCGGGCGCCAGGTAGTCATTGGCATGCGCCACCAGCAGCGCATAGAGCGGATTTGTCATGCCACCCAGCAAGAAGCCAACAGCCAATATCACGGCAAAGCCGTCGAAAAACAACGGCAATAGTACCGCAGAAGTTGCGAGCGCTGCCACGATCAGGATCAGCCGGCGCCGATCCATCCGATCGGAAATCCAGCCAATGGGAAATTGCATGATCAGGCCCCCGACCGGCATCATTGACACAAATGCGGTAATCTGGCCAATGCGCATCCCCGCTTCGGTCCCATACACCGAAGCCATGCCGAACATCGCCGAGAAAACCCCGCCCAACAGGAACATTCCGACAAACCCCAATGGCGAAGCCCGGTACAATTTGCCAAAGCTCATCGGCGTGCCCGCATCAAAGGCCGGGGTCGGGCTGATTGACAGCAGGATCGGCGCAAAAGCGACCGACACCAACACCGAAGGCACGATGAACAGGATAAAGCCGGACGGATCCCCCAGCACCACCAACCCCTGGGCGGCGACAATGCCAACCAGCTGCACGATGACATACAGCGACAGGGCCTGGCCGCGCGTGTCATTGGTGGCGGCATTGTTCAGCCAGCTTTCAGCGGTCACATAGACGCCGGAAAAGCAAAAGCCAATGGCCACACGCAACCCCACCCAGACCCACGGGTCGGCAAGCGATGGGTACAGGATCAGCACCGCCGAAATCAACGAGCCCAGGGCGGCGAAAACCCGCAAATGCCCGACCCGGCGGATCAGGCGCGGCGCCGTAAGCGAGCCGCCGAGGAAACCTGCGAAATAGCCGGACATGACCAGCGACATCTGAAAGGTCGAGAACCCTTCCAATGCACCGCGAATACCCAAAAGCGTGCCCTGCACGCCGTTGCCGACCTGCAAAAGCATCATCCCCAAAAGCAAGGCCCAAGAGGCGTTGAGAACCTGTATCATCGTGCATTCCTGAAAAGTGCGTCCGCTCAACTCTGGACAGGGGCGCGGGTCCGGTCGCGTCCATAGCCGACATTTTCAGGTCGCGATCAGCCCGCGTCCGGGCGGCTGACCATCCCGCCGCCAACCGGCGCTGCCACCCCGGTGGTGCCCGGGGCCGACGTCACCATGCCCCGCGCCACCCGCACCGCGAGATAGGCAAACGCCTGCGCCTCCAGCATATCCCCGCCCAG
>CAYSBG010000036.1:0-1231 GCA_964429125.1 uncultured Aliiroseovarius sp. | reverse complement strand
GGCCTCGACCTGGGCAACGATATCGCCCAGCAGGTTATCCAGCCCGGCCATGATTGCCCGGTTATGGCGCCCGCCGCCGGTAACCAACAGGCGGGTTGGCGGCGCCGGGCAATGTTCCATGCCGCGCGCGACCGAGGCCGCAACGCACCCCGCAAGCGTGGCCAAGGCATCGGCGGCCTCGGCCTGGGAAACCAAATCCGTCAGGTTGGTAAACTCATTTCGGTCCAAGGACTTGGGCGGGATACGACGGAAATAGGCATGGCCGAGGAAGGCTTCGATCACCGCGCCATCGACCCGCCCGGAAAGGGCCAGCGCGCCGCCCTCGTCGCGGTTTTTTCCCAGCCGCGCGCGCATGAGGTCGTCAATCGGGGCGTTGGCCGGGCCGGTGTCAAAGGCCAGCAAGGCCCCCGGCGCTTCGGCGGCCTCGGCGCGCGGATCGACCCATGTGAGATTGCCAACCCCGCCAAGGTTGAGGAAGGCCAGCGGGGCGGTGGCGCCGATATATTGCGCCAGCGCAAAGTGAAAGAACGGTGCCAATGGCGCGCCCTCGCCGCCCATGGCCACGTCATTGCTGCGAAAATCGCTGACCACGGGCACGCCAAGCGCCTGCGCCAGCGCCTCGCCATTCCCGACCTGATGGGTGCCCTGCCCGCGCGGATCATGGGCCAGGGTCTGGCCGTGAAAGCCGATGATTTCGGCATCGCCAAACCCGGCCAGCAATGCCTGATGCGCCGCGTCAACCACCGCGGCGGCCTCGGCCACGCCGCCCTGCCCCGGCCATTTTCCAAGCGCCCTGCGCAGCACCGCACGCTCGGTCGTGCGGTAGGGGCGAAAGCCGCTTGGCCCGAATGCCTGCAACTGCTGCCCGTCGGTCAGAACCAGCGCCGCATCGACCCCGTCAAGCGAGGTGCCGCTCATCGCCCCCAAGGCCCAGACGGGTCCGGATTTCTTCATGTCTTCCCCTTTGCGCGCCGCCCGTCTATACGGGAGTTTCAACCAAATATGGATGTAAAAGCGATGACCTACCACCCGAAATCAGACTTTATGCGCGTGATGATCGAGCGCGGCTTTCTTGCCGATTGCACCGATTATCAGGGGCTGGACGAAGCCCTGAGCCAAGGCGTGGTCCCGGGCTATATCGGCTTTGACGCCACCGCGCCCAGCCTGCATGTGGGTAGCCTGATCCAGATCATGATGCTGCGCTGGTTGCAGAAAACCGGGCACAAGCCGA
>CAYSBG010000035.1:0-10560 GCA_964429125.1 uncultured Aliiroseovarius sp. | reverse complement strand
ACGTTTGATTGGTCGGCCTCAGACAAGTTTCCCTCGCTGAGTGCGCCGGAGCCGGCGTATCACGGGCTGAAATTTCACGAAACCTTTGGCCCGCTGGCGTTCACGTTTCACGCCATCGCCATCGGGCTGCGCGACCTGGGCATGACCATGAACCCGCAGGCGGCGCATTATACGCTGATGGGCACCGAAACGTTGAGCCTGCGGATGGAAAAGCATGTAGCCAATGCCGCAGACGTGGCAGCCTGGCTGGAAAAAGATCCGCGCATCGAGGCGGTGACCTATGCCGGGCTGGAAAGCTCGCCCTATCACGACCGGGCGGCACGCATCGTGCCCAAGGGTGCGGGCGCCTTGTTCACTGTGGCGCTGAAGGGCGGCTATGATGCCTGCGTGCGTTTTGTCGAAGCCTTGGAGATTTTCAGCCATGTGGCCAACCTGGGCGACACCCGCTCGCTGGTCATTCACCCGGCCTCGACCACCCACCGGCAATTGACGTCGGCGCAGCAGGAAGCCGCCGGGGCTGCGGCCAATGTGGTACGCATCTCTATCGGCACCGAAGATGCAGAGGACCTGAAGGCCGATCTGGATCAGGCACTTGCAGCGGCGGCAGGATAGTGTTTCGCCGGGCTGGCGCCCGGCGACCGACCGGGGGGCCAGCCCCCCGGACCCCCCGCGGTATTTATGCCAAGTTGAAGGGGGGTGGCTTTTGGGCTTGACCCCGCGGTCCAGGGTGTCGAAAACCCTGTCATGAGTACAGGTAAGCTAAAAATCGATCTGGATGCAATCGCAGCCAATTGGCGGGCGCTGGACGCAAGGAGCGCAGCGGCAGTACAGACTGCTGCGGTGGTCAAGGCCGATGCCTATGGGTTGGGGATAGCCCGGATAGCGCGGGCCTTGGCGGCGGCGGGGGCGCGGCGGTTTTTCGTCGCGGTGGCCGAAGAAGGGGTTGAGCTACGCAATGTCCTGGGGCCCGGACCGGAAATATCGGTGTTTTCCGGGCATATGGATGGCGACACAGCGATGATCTCGGAGGCTGGGCTGGTGCCGATCCTCAATTCTCTGGAGCAGATGACCCGGCATTTCGAAGCCCTGCCCGGGCGCGCCTTTGGGGTGCAGCTGGACACGGGTATGAACCGGCTGGGCCTGGAGCCCGCCGAGTGGGAGGCGGCGGCCCCCTTGGTCATGGCCCAGGGGCCAAGTTTGCTGATGAGCCATCTGGCGTGCGCCGATGAGCCGGACAGCGAGATGAACCCGGCACAGCTGGATCGTTTTCTGGCCATGACTGACGGCGCCAATGTGCCGCGCTCCCTGGCCGCGACCGGCGGGATTCTGCTGGGAGCTGACTATCATTTTGACCTGACCCGCCCGGGGATCGGCCTGTATGGCGGCCTGCCCCATGAGGACGCGCAGATGGTTGTGCGCCTTGATCTGCCGGTGGTTCAGGTGCGCGAAATCGTGGCGGGCGAAAGCGTCGGCTATGCGCAGGGTTTCGTGGCAGACCACAAGATGAAGGTGGCCACGGTGAGCGGCGGCTATGCGGATGGCTTGCTGCGCGCGCTTTCCAACGAGGCGGTCTTGTTTCACGGTGACGTGCCCTGCCCGGTATTGGGCCGGGTGTCGATGGATTTGATCGGCGTTGATGTCAGCCACCTGGACGCGGGGCCGGCAATGCTGAGTGTTTTGGGGGCGGGGCAGTCGGTGGATGATCTGGCCCATGCGGCCGACACCATCGGCTATGAAATCCTGACCGCCCTGGGCCCGCGCTATCGGCGTGAATACCAACGGGGCGAAGCATGAGCGGCGCCGTGCTGATGGCACCGCTGGCCGCCCTTGGCCGTTCGGTGCTGGGCCTGCTGGCGGAAATCGGCCGGGTGACGCTATATGCGTTCGCCGCGGTCTCGCACATTTTCCGCCCCCCATTTTACCCGCGCGAATTCGGCGCCGCGCTGCTGCATGTCGGCTGGTTCAGCCTGCCGGTGGTCGGCCTTACGGCGATTTTCACCGGCGGGGCGCTGGCCTTGCAGATTTATGCGGGCGGGCAGCGTTTTTCCGCCGAAGCGGTGGTGCCGCAGATCGTCGCCATTGGCATCGTGCGCGAGTTGGGCCCGGTGTTGGTCGGGCTGATGATTGCCGCGCGCGTTACCAGCTCTATCGCCGCGGAAATCGCCACCATGCGGGTGACCGAGCAGATCGACGCGCTGGTGACGCTATCGACCCATCCAATGAAATACCTGACCGCGCCAAGGGTGCTGGCGGGCGTTCTGGTCGTGCCCATATTGGTCGCGGTGGGCGATGTTATCGGCATCTACGGCGGGTTTTTGGTGTCAACCGGCCCGCTGGGCTTTGCCCCGGGCAGCTACATCCAGAACACCTGGGATTTCCTGACCCAGGCCGACATGGTGTCGTCCCTGATCAAAGGCGCAGCGTTTGGCTTTATCGCCACGGTGATGGGCTGCTATCACGGTATGAAGAGTGGACGCGGGGCACAGGGCGTGGGGCGTGCCACCAAGACCTCGGTCGAGGCGGCAGCGGTGTTGATCCTGGCGGCCAACTTCCTGCTCACAAACATCTTTTTTGCGTCATGATCGAGCTTCGCGCGGTGCATAAATCCTTTGGCGCCAAGCATGTTTTGCGGGGCGTGAACCTGACCATTGCCAAGGGCGAAAGCATGGTGGTGATCGGTGGCTCCGGCACCGGGAAATCGGTGCTGCTCAAATGCGTACTGGGCCTGATGACCCCGGAAAGCGGAGAGATCCTGCTGGACGGGGAGGATGTGAAAACCGCCGAGCGCGATGCCTTTCTGGCCCGTTTTGGCATGTTGTTTCAGGGGGGCGCGCTGTTTGACAGCCTGCCGGTCTGGCAAAATGTCGCGTTCCGGCTGTTGCGCGGACGGCTGAAACGCCCCCGCGACGCGGCGCGCGAGATCGCCATCGAGAAACTGCGCCGGGTCGGGCTGAGCCCGGATGTGGCCGACCTGCTGCCTGCAGAGCTTTCTGGGGGCATGCAAAAACGCGTCGGCCTGGCGCGGGCCATTGCGGCGGAGCCCGAGATCATCTTTTTTGACGAGCCGACCACCGGGCTGGACCCGATCATGGCCGGGGTGATTAACGCGCTGATCCGCGAGATCGTCACCGAGATGGGCGCCACCGCCATGACCATCACCCACGACATGACCAGCGTACGCGCAATTGCCGACAAGGTGGCGATGCTGCATGGCGGCAAGGTGCGCTGGAGCGGGCCGGTTGCAAAGATGGACGACTCCGGTGACCCCTACCTGGACCAGTTCATTCACGGTCGCGCCGAGGGACCGATAGAGGCCGTGCGTTAGCGCGGTCTTTGCAGGCGCGCCCGGCAAGGGTATTCTGGAAACATAGCCATAGGAAAGGCGCCCGATGGAACTCCTCAAACCGCTTTTGTTGCTGATCATGCTGTTTGGCTTTTATCCGTTGCCGGTGGCGCTGGTGGTCAGCGCGATGCTGCGCCTGGGGCTGGGCTGGAGCGGGGCGCGCGGGCTTACCGCGCTGTCCGGCGTGTTGGCGCTGCCCAATGCCTGGATCGTTTTGATCAGCGGGCGCGGCCTGTTTGGCGCCTCCATGAACCAGATGTGGGTTGCGGCCGCAGCCTTGATGACTCTGGCCGGGCTTGGCTGCTGGATCCTGGCTGCACGGCGCAACACCGCGCGTTTCTGGCTGGAACCCCTTGTTCTGCTGGCCGCTTGCGCCTATTTGCTGTTGGCAATCAGCAATTGGATAGCGCATTGAACAACCTCGCTCTCAGACTTGCCAACCTGGTCCTGCTGGTGGCCTTTCCCCTTTCCTGGTTCGCTCCGGTGCTGCGCACGGCCCTGACCGGCTGGTTCGGGCTGAACGAGGTCAGCATCATATCCGGCATGCAGGCGCTATGGGGGGAAGACGCGAAACTGGCCTTGTTGGTCACGTTTTTTGCCATATTCGCGCCGATGCTGAAGACCATCGGCTTGAGCCTGATCCATTTCGGCCTGCTCCGGCGCAAGGTTCTGCCGGCGCTGAATATCCTTGGCAAGCTGGCGATGGCCGACGTGTTCCTGATCGCGCTCTATATCGTGGTGATCAAGGGCGTCGGTGTCGGCACGATTGAAACCGCCTGGGGGCTGTATTTCTTTACCGCCTGCGTGCTGGCGTCAATCTTGGTCGGGTATTTGACCGGCAAACGCAGCCAGGTGATTTCGCCGGGCTGACGCCCTGGCGACCGGGTGGGGGCCAGCCCCCACACCCCCGAGGTATTTTGGCCAAGATGAAGGGGGTTTGACCTTGGCGGCGGGATCGGGCATGACGGGGCATGGCAAAATCACCCTCTTTTGTTTGCAATGAATGTGGCGCGACGTCGCGCAAGTGGTCCGGGCGGTGTGATGGGTGCGGGGCGTGGAATTCGATCACCGAAGAGGCGCCGTTAAGCGCCGGGCCGGCATCGAAATCCCTGGGCAACAAGCGCGGCGCGGCGATTGAGCTCAGCGATCTGGCCGCCCAGGAAGACCCGCCCCCGCGCACCGTTAGCGGCATCAGCGAGTTGGACCGGGTGCTGGGCGGCGGGCTGGTGCCCTCCAGCGCCATCCTGGTCGGCGGCGATCCGGGCATTGGCAAATCGACGCTCTTGTTGCAGGCCGCCGCCGCCTTTGCCGGGCGCGGGCTGAAAACCATCTATGTTTCGGGCGAGGAAGCCAGCGCGCAGATCCGTATGCGGGCGGCGCGCCTGGGCGTGACTCAAGCGCCGGTGCAACTGGCCACCGCCACCAATCTGCGCGATATCCTGACCACGCTGGAGGCGGAAAAGCCCAAGCTGGCGATCATCGATTCGATTCAGACCATGTGGGCCGATAATGTCGAAAGCGCGCCGGGCAGCGTCAGCCAGGTGCGCGCCGCCGCCCATGAGCTGACCACATTTGCCAAACGCAAGGGCATGAGCGTGGTGCTGGTCGGCCACGTTACCAAGGACGGCCAAATCGCCGGGCCGCGGGTGGTTGAGCACATGGTGGACACGGTGCTTTACTTCGAAGGCGAACGCGGGCATCAGTTTCGCATCCTGCGCGCGGTGAAAAACCGCTTTGGCCCGGCCGACGAGATTGGCGTGTTCGAGATGACCGGGCGCGGCCTGGCCGAGGTCACAAACCCTTCGGCGTTATTCTTGTCGGGCCGCGAAGATCCAGCGCCCGGCAGCGTGGTGTTTGCCGGGATTGAAGGCACCCGCCCGGTATTGGTCGAATTGCAGGCGCTTGTCGCACCCTCGCCACACAGCCAGGCGCGGCGCAGCGTGTTGGGCTGGGACGCGGGCCGCCTGGCGATGATCCTTGCGGTGCTTGAGGCGCGTTGTGGCATTCCTTTTACCGGGCTGGACGTTTACCTGAACGTCGCCGGGGGGCTGAAAATCTCCGAGCCCGCTGCCGATCTGGCCGTCGCCGCCGCGCTTCTAAGCGCGCGGGAGGACGCCGCCTTGCCAAAAGACACTGTGGTTTTTGGCGAAATCAGCCTGTCCGGCGCCTTGCGCCCGGTTTCACAGACACAAAACCGGCTGAAAGAAGCTGCAAAACTCGGGTTTAACGCGGCTATATTGCCACAGGGCAGCAAATCCGGCAGCAAAGAAGGGCTGAATGTCCAAAAAATGCCCGATTTGACGGGTTTTGTTGGCGAAAGCTTTGGAGCAGGTTAAAAGAGCCCGCGATACAGGGCCAACGAGGGACGACACGAAACATGGATGGATTTACTCTGGTGGATGGCGGCGTTGCGCTGCTGATACTGATATCGGCAATTCTGGCCTATAGTCGCGGCTTCGTACGCGAAGGCATGGCCATTGCCGGTTGGATCGTTGCGGCAATCGCGGCCTATGCTCTTGCACCGAAGGCCATGCCAATGATCCGCGAAATACCAATGGTTGGCGAATTTCTGGACAATTGCGAATTGGCGATGATCGCGTCCTTCGTGGTGGTGTTCGCGGTTGCCCTGGTTGTGGTCAGCCTGTTTGCGCCGCTGTTTTCCTCGGCGATCCAACGTTCGGCCCTTGGCGGGCTGGACCAGGCGATCGGCTTTGTCTTTGGCGTCGTGCGCGGGGTGTTGCTGGTGGTTGTGGCCCTGGTGGTTTACGACCGGCTGGTGGCCACGGATTCGGTGCCGATGATCGATGACAGCCGCACCGCCAAGATTTTCGCCCGCAGCCAGGAACGGATCAACAACCAGATCCCCGACGACGCACCGAGCTGGATCGTCACCCGTTATCAGGCACTGGTTTCAAGCTGCAAAGAAGGTGGCTAAACCTTGGAAACGGCACCGGGCGGAGAGGGTGATCTGATTGGCCCGGATCGCCGCCCGATATCCATTTCCGATATCCGCACAGCCCTGAGCCAGGCCGGCATTGTCCCCGGTGACGTGGTGTTGATGCATGTTTCCATGCGCGGGGTTGGCTGGGTGATTGGTGGTGTGCAAGGGCTGCTGATGGCGGTGCTGGAACACTTGGGCGCGACCGGCACCTTGGTAATGCCGGGTTTTTCTTCGCAACTGAGCGACCCGGGCGCTTGGCAAAGCCCGCCGGTCCCGGCCAGCTGGGTGCAGCCGATCCGCGCGGCGATGCCGTTGTTTGACGCGGAACTCACCCCGACGCGCGGCATTGGCGCGGTAGCGGAAGCCCTGCGCGCCCTGCCCGCCACCAGGCGCAGCGCACATGTGCGCGACAGTTTTCTGGCGCACGGGCCGGCGTCGGAAGATATGCTTGGCGACCATCCGATGGACGGCTCATTGGGGCATCGCTCACCGCTTGGCTGGCTATATCGCCACGGCGCCAAGGTGTTGCTGCTAGGCGCCGGGTTTGACAGCGCCACCTGTTTCCACCTGGCCGAGGAAAACCTGCCCACAATCGCCCCCATTCAGGAAAGCTATCCGGTGGCGCAACAAAACGGCATTACCCAATGGCAGGATTTTCCCCAACCCCCAACCTTTGAAGAGCATTTCAACAGCATTGGCGCCGAATTCACCGCCACCGGCGCGGTAAAATCGGCTTTGAACGGCGCCGCGCGGGTTTTTTATATGCGCGATGGCGTCGATTTTGCCCGTGAATGGCTGGTACAGGCCGCCGAGGCCGGGCAGATTTCCAATGACTAGAGCATTGCGCTTTCATGGTGAGGCGCCCGCCTGAATGGAGGCGCGTGGCGCCTTTCGGCATTATTGGGCGAACCCCCTTGCATTTGGCAGGGTAGGCTCCACCGGTTTTGCATGCTAAGAACGGGCATTAGCGTGTTTTGCATTCAATTCGGCTGAAAAATTGACCGCTTGGCACCCGCAACGTTGACAGGTTTTGGCCGCTTGGCCACATTCTTGGATACTATTTAAAACGCAAACGCCGTTACCGGCGCCCACACCGATCCATTGCAAACGGAGTGCCCATGTCCAGAATAGCCACCATTTTAACCCCGGTTTTGATACTGCTCCCGGTCAGTCTGAACGCCCAGGCCGCGCCCTCTTGTGAAACCGCCAATGGATTTTCCCTGGCCCGCGCCTATGAATACATCACCCAGGCAGACGCCATTCTGGTGCAGGCGCCCGATTGCAGCCAGGTCAATCTGATGATCTGTCAGGATGCCGAACAATTATACACCTATGCGGCCCAACATGTGGCCGAGATTTATTTCGATGCCAAAGGCGAGGCATGTGCCTATTGCGACCTGACACGCGTTGGTGAATTTGCCCAGACTTTGGCCAGCCGCGAGCAATATTTCCGCGTCAACCTGTCTTATGATGTGAATTTCAGCGATGTTTGGCGCGATTGGCCCAACTGGCGCGATGCGCCGATTTGTCCGGCCGTGGGCGCGCCACCTGCCGGACCCGGCCTGCCGCCACCGCCGCCGCCGAATGTGGGCAACCCTGTTTCCAATTGCGCCTCAAGCGGGGGGTATCCGACTTCGCGGCTGAATGCTTCGCCGGGGCTGAGCATGGCCGGCGTGCCATATCAGAACGAATGCGAAGGCCGCTGCGATCAAAACGATTGGTGTCGCAGCTATGATTTCGACTTCAACAACGGCATTTGCTACCTTTATGACCGCACCAAAGACGAGGTCGGCCTGCTGCCCGCACCAGACGGGTTTGCCCATTTCGTCTGCGAGGGACGTTGAAATGATGTCCGAAAACAGGTAAAATACGCGCGGAAAATGCCAGCGCGTGGACGGGAACACCCTTCGTCAAAGGAGACCGAGATGCTTTCATTTACCCCTTTCGTCGCCCGTTTTTCCTTCGTGCTGCTTGCTGCTCTGTCATTTGCCGCCGCACCGGCCCAGGCGCGCGAAATTTGCCGCGTGCTTGACGGCTTTTCGCTGGATGAGGCCCGCGGTTTGATAAAGCAGGGCGACCGCTACCTTGACCGGGTGGGCGATTGCCAGGACAGCAATGCATCGCTGTGCCGTCTGGCCAATGAGCGCTATGAAATGGCGCAATGGCAGATCAACGGGGTGTTTCAGTCGGCAAAGGGCGACAATTGCACCATCTGCGACCTGGACATGGCCTGGGCGCTTGCCGACACGCTTGACAACCGTTCGGCGCTCTTGGCGCAGATGTACTATCCCAACGCGCTGTTCCAGCTTGAGCCTCAGCTTAGGGAATGGGCCGGCAAACCCGCCTGCCCGGATCTCGGGTCCGATCCGATCACCCTGCCCGGCCTGGCGCCGATCCCCGGCCCGCTTCCGGCCCCTGCGCCGGGCGCGCCTATCGTCGGCACCCCGGTTTCGAATTGCAATTCGCAGGGCGGGTATGCGACCTCGCGGCTGAACGCCAGCCCCGGCCTGACCATTCCCGGCGTGAGCTATTTTGCCGATTGCGAAGGGCGTTGCGACCAGAACGACTGGTGTCGCAGCTTTGACATGGATTTCAACAACAGCATCTGTATCCTGCACGATCGGACCAAAGAAGAAGTCGGCCTGCTGCCGGCACCCGATGGCTATTCCCATTTCGTCTGCGCCGGCCGGTAAGGCGACCCGTCCCAATCCTGGCGCCAGAAAGAGAGAACGACCCATGCAAAAAACGCGCACGCTGCTTCCTGCCCTGCTGTTTTTGCTGGCGCCATTTCTGGCGGCTTCCCCAGCCAGCGGCCAAAGCGCGCCTGCTTGCGACCAGGCGGGCAGCGGCGATATTGCCCGCGTTGCCGACCTGGTCAAATGGGCGGACGACATCATGATCTCGCTGCCCAATTGTGACGGTGATTACCGGGAATCCTGTTTCACCGCCTACAATTACCTTCACGAAGGAGAGCAGATACTTGCCGATATTTTGGCGCAAAGCCAGGGCAATGGCTGCACCACCTGCACGCTTGAGGATGTCGCCTTCATGAGCGGGATCATCCGCAATCGGGGCATGATCCTGAACAGCCCGCCCAATCGGTTTGGCAATGACCTGGGCCAGTCGCTGATCAATGTCGACGCCTGGGTCGGGCTGCCGATCTGCGCCTCGGGCGCAACAGGCCCCACCAGCGGCGGCGGTGGAGGCGGTGGCGGTGGTGGCGTGCAGGTTCCCGGCGTGCTCATGCCCACTCCCGGCACGATCCCAAGCATCGAGCCAATTCCGGCGCCCAATCCCGTTCCAGCGCCGCCCGACCCGACTGCGGCCAGATGCAGCGCATATGAAATGACCGAGGGTGTCATCCTTGCCGACACTTTCGTTCATGTTCGCAACGAAACCTATGTTTCGCTCTGCCTGAGGGAATGCACCGACCTGGGCTGGTGCAAAGGCGTGGACGTGCTGCTGGGGGATACCGATTTCGCCCCGGTCACCTGCATTTTTCGCGAGAATTCCATCAACGATACTGCCATCGACATTACCTATGCCAACACCTTGCATTATGAATGCAAGTAAGTCCGGTGGCGTATTTGTGACCTGGCGTGTGGTCCTGGCGGATGGTGGCCGCGCAGTGTTTCCTGCATGATTGCCGGACTGCGAACAGATCGAAGGGCCATGCCAAAATGAAACGTCTCCCGCTTGCACCCGCGTTGTTACTAAGCGCCATCTCTTTTTCCGGCACTGCGCTTTTTGCCGATAGCCATGGCAACGCCCTGGTCCATTCGCGTGCCTTCAATGGCCAGACCTACATGATGTATCAAACGCATATGTCGCTTTATATATTTGATAAAGATGGGGAAAACACCAGCGCGTGCTATGGTGAATGCGCCGCCACCTGGCCGGCTGCGACCTTGCCCAAAGATAGTGCGTTGGGCAAGAACTATAGCTTGTTTCAACGGGATGATGCCACCTGGCAGATCGCCTATAAAGGCCAGCCGCTTTACTTGTATGCGGGGGACGCGCGCCCGGGCGATGTCAATGGCGATGGATTTGGCGGGGTCTGGCATCTGGCAAAACCGAACTCGTAATGCCAAATCGGCATTGTAACGGGTGACAGGCGCCTGCCCGATGGGTAAGACAATGGCCATCCAAGATCCGGATTCGGGGAGCCTGGAATGGATTCCTCCTCCTCGGCGTCGTTTTCGCCGTCGCGCTTCTCGTTCCAGGCAAAGAACTTCCTCTGGTGGGATGGACGGTTCCGCATCTTCCCATCGTCGGG
>CAYSBG010000034.1:0-10567 GCA_964429125.1 uncultured Aliiroseovarius sp. | reverse complement strand
CCATTTGCCACGATTGAGATGCCCTATGGCCCCCAGGTTCTGTGGCCTGACCATTGCGTTCAGGGCTCGCCTGGTGCGGCGTTTCATCCGGGCCTGCGCGAAGGCGCTGCGGACATGATTATCCGCAAGGGTTTCAACCCGGCAATCGATTCCTACTCGGCATTTTTCGAAAACGACCATTCAACCCCGACCGGGCTCGAAGGCTATTTGCGCACACGTGGGGTAGAAAAGCTGGTGTTGGCCGGGTTGGCCACCGATTTCTGTGTTGCTTATTCGGCGATGGATGCCGCCAGGCTGGGTTTCGGCGTCGAAGTTCGGCTGGATGCGTGCCGGGCGATTGATCTGGACGGCTCGCTGGCCGCCGCGCTGTCGGAGATGCGCGCCGCGGGCGTAACGCTGACAGGGGCCTGACATGGTTGATATCGCCACCCGCGTCTATAACCACAATTGGAAAATTGACCCGATTGTGCGCTCGCTGATTGATACCGATTTTTACAAATTGCTGATGTGTCAGTCGGTGTTTCGCAACAAACGCGATGTGCAGGTTACTTTTAGCCTGATCAACCGATCCAAACATGTGCCTCTTGCCGATTTGATTGACGAAGGCGAGCTGCGCGAGCAGCTTGACCACATCCGCACGCTATCCCTGAGCCGCGGCGAAAGCACGTGGCTGCGCGGCAATACCTTCTACGGTAAACGCCAAATGTTCCGCTCGGATTTCATGGAATGGTTTGAGCAATTGCGCCTGCCGCCTTACCATCTGGAAAGGGTGGGCGATCAATACGAGCTTACCTTTGAAGGCTCTTGGCCCGAGGTCATGCTTTGGGAGGTTCCGGCGCTTGCGGTGTTGATGGAACTGCGTGGGCGCGCGGTTCTGCGCGGTATGGGGCGGTTCGAGCTTCAGGTATTATATGCGCGCGCCATGACCCGCCTATGGGAAAAGCTGGATAAATTGCGCGGGCTGGAGGGGTTGAAAATTGCCGATTTTGGCACTCGTCGGCGCCATTCCTACCTTTGGCAAGACTGGGCGGTACAGGCAATGGGCGAGTCGCTCGGCCCGGCCTTTGTCGGAACGTCAAACTGCCTGATTGCCAAGAAACGCGACTTGGAGGCGATCGGCACCAATGCGCATGAACTGCCCATGGTCTATGCGGCGTTGGCAAAGGACGACGATGCGCTGCGTCAGGCGCCCTATGACGTGTTGGCCGACTGGCATGTAGAACACGATGGCAATTTACGCATCATCCTGCCCGATACATATGGAACGCAGGGGTTCCTCGATAATGCGCCGGACTGGCTGGCGGGGTGGACCGGGATTCGTATTGATAGCGGGGACCCTGCCTCCGGCGCCGAAGTGGCGATCGACTGGTGGAAATCGCGCGGCGAAGACCCGACGAAAAAGCTGGTGATCTTTTCGGATGGCTTGGACGTCGACAAGATTGTCGAACTGCAAAAGCAATTCGCCGGGCGTGTGCGGGTCAGCTTTGGCTGGGGCACGCTGCTTACCAATGATTTCCGAGGGCTTGTCGCAGAAGATGCGTTGGCGCCTTTCTCGCTGGTTTGCAAGGCGGTCAAAGCCAATGGCAGGCCAACGGTAAAACTGTCCGACAACCCGCGCAAAGCCATGGGGCCGGCCGAGGAAATCAATCGTTACAAACGGGTGTTTGAGTTGGGCGAGCAGTCCGAGATAGAAGTGATCGTTTAGGCCGCGCCCTAAGCCATCAAAAACCGTTCCGCGGCGATAAGCGCGCTTTCTGCATATTGGCGTCGACGCGGATCGCCGGGTTCGGAGCGGGGTACGATCCAGCCCATCGAGGCCAGGCGACGCGCCATGACGAGAAGCGGTATCAGCGACACGGCGCGCTCTGGCAGCGCACGTTTGCTGCGATACCCGCGGATTGCCGCTGCCTGTAGCTCGGCGGTGTTCTTCAGCCCCTCGTTTTGAGTCATGAGTACTGCAAGGTCGTAGAGGCGAAAGCCAAACCCCGCATCGTCAAAGTCGATCAAGGTGATGTTTGACCCGTCGACAAACACATTGCTGCGGATGGCGTCTGCATGGATCAGCCCGAAATCCCCCCCGTCGCCGCGGAAGGCGTCCAGCCGCGTGCGTGCTGTGTCGCGCGCAAGCAGGATAAGCGCGCGTTCCTGAGGGGTGAGCGTTGGGTTTTGCCAGAATGGCCCCCAAAACGGCGTCTCTCCCATCAAGCCTTCCACGTCCCACGCGTGGCGGGTGAATTGCGATGGCAGGGTCAAGGTATCCGTTACGTTGTGAAGGTGTGCCAGCGTTTGGCCGATGTGGTGAAACACCGATACCTGGTCGGCCTGGCTCCCCGCGAGCGCACTGCCCTTTTCGCCCATTGGCGCGCCCTTGACCCAGGAAACCATGCTGGCCAAGCGGCCTGACGGCAGGGTGACAAGCCGTGTGCCATCTTTTGCTACATGTGGGGCGGGAACCGGGACGCCGGCATCGTCCAACGCATCGAGCCACCACATCTCGGACCAGATCTCACGCGGCCCCTGATAGCCCGGACGGTGCAGGCGCAAGACCGCTTGCTTGCCGTGCAAGTCCACCTCGTAAACTGCGTTTTCGCTTTGCGAGATAAAGCGCGGCGTGGTGGCCCCGAACGCTTTCAGCGCCTTGGCAAGGTCATCCTTCATCCGGGTGTACTGGCAAGCACATTGCCCAATCGATCCAGCAACAGGTCTGCCTGCGTGCTGGTGATACACATGGGAGGGCGAATTTTCAGCACATTCCCGTGACGCCCGGTACGCCCCATCAACACGCCGGCATCGCGCATGGAATCGACCACATCTGCGGTGAATTCACCGGGCGCGTCGCCGCCAAATTCGATGCCGACAAACAGCCCCGCGCCACGCACCTCTTTGATACGCGCATGGTTCAGCTCACGCAGGCCTTCAAGCAAAGTTGCTCCAATGTTTCGGGCGTTTTCCTGCAGGTTTTCCTCGGCAATCACGTCTAGCACCGCATTCGCCGCTGCCGCCGAAACCGGGTTGCCGCCGAAGGTATTGAAATAGCCGAATGCTTCGCGAAAGGCCGCCATTACTGGCGCCTGCGCGACCACTGCGGCGACGGGGTGGCCGTTGCCCATTGGCTTACCCATTGTAACAATGTCCGGCGTAAATCCGGCGCGTTGAAAACCCCAGAAATGGCTGCCCAGGCGGCCAAAGCCCGGCTGTACCTCGTCAGCGATAACCAGACCGCGCGCGCGTTTCACCAACTTGACCGTGGGAGCGAGGAAATCTGACACCACCGCCGGAAAGCCCTCATTTGCAAAAAACGGATCGAGGATCAGTGCGGCAAAGCCATAGCCCTCCTCTTCAAAGCCATCAATGGCGCGGGCCACATGGCGGGCGAAGTCTTTTCCGTCTTTCACTGCATCCGGAGCAGGCACCAGCTTGACGTTCTGGCTATATCCGCCAATCGGTTTCTTGCGAGAAGATAACTGGCTGACCAAAGCGGTGTTGCCATGATAGGTGTTGTCGGTGGCGATGAAGCCGCATTTGCCGGTGCTGGCACGGGCCATGCGCAGGGCGACGTCGTTGGCCTCGGAACCGGTGCAAACCATCAGCACAGTATCCAGCCCGCCGCCCATCGTTGCCACCAGCCGCTCGCCATAATCCAGCACACCCTCATGCAAATAGCGCGAATGGGTGTTGAGGGTGGCGGCCTGCAGGGTGATCGCCTCTACCACCTTAGGATGGGCATGACCCACATGGGCGACGTTGTTGTAGGCGTCGATATATTCGTGCCCATCCACGTCCCATAATGTGGCGCCTTCGCCACGTACCAAATGCACCGGGTCGCGGTAAAAGGTTGGTACATTTGGGCCAAACAGCCGCGCGCGTCGCGCCATCAGATCCTTGGTGTTTGCCATCAGTCGTCTCCCTTTACTCGACCGCGCAGAGCCTTGACCTGTCCCCGCCGTGCCTTGGCATCCAAGCGCCGCCGTTTGGCCCCCAAACCGGGGCGCGTGGCGATGCGCCGCTTGGGTGCCACCAAAGCCTGGCGGATCATCTCGGCCAGCCGCTCCTCGGCAATCTCGCGGTTGCGTGCCTGACTGCGTGTATCCTCGACCCTTATGACAATCGCGCCTTCTTTGGTCCAGCGCCGACCAGCAAGACGCCGGAGGCGGGTTTTGGCCGCATGGGTCAGGGACGGTGAACGCGCCGCTTCAAAGCGAAGCTCAACGGCGGTGGCCACCTTGTTCACATTCTGCCCGCCGGGACCAGAAGAGCGGCTAAAGCTCTCGGACAATTCCCAGTCCTGCAGGGAGATGGTTTCGTTCACGCGGATCATTGGAGCCTTTTAACGCGTCTTTGTCCTGGGTCAAATACCCCGGTCAGGGGCTTGGACTCAAAAAGGGCCACCCTAAAAGAGTGGCCCTTCGAGATTATCGGAGGTGGGGGCCGGTTAGACTGTTGCCAGCCCGGCCCGCGTCTCCACCGGGGGCTGCCCCGGCGGCGCGCGGCCTAGATTGTCCCGGCACCTCGCTCCATTGCATCTCTCAACATGGACACCTCCTTTCTCTGTGTTAACGATACCTGGAGGGTTGCACAGATTTGCAATTTGTCAAAGCTTTTTACGCGGGTGTGGCGGTCATCCGGTTCACAAGGGTGCGAAACGGGATCAGTGCGACAAGCGCCAGGGTCAGCTTTACCCCCCAATCTGCTACGGCAAGGGACACCCAAAGCGGTAGTTCTACCCCGATGGTCAAAAATGGCGCGGGGCCCCATGCCCAGGAAATCGCCGCGTCGGCATCCGCACCGAAAACCGTTATGGAAGCGCTAAAGGCGATGGTAAAGAAAAGCGCCGTATCAACCGCGGAACCTATCAATGTGGACACTAACGGCGCCCGCCACCATGTCCCTTGCCGCAAGCGGTCAAAGATTGCCACGTCAATCATCTGTGCAGTCAGGAACGCAATTCCGGAGCCCACAGCGATTCGCAGGGATACCGCTGGGCCGTACTCAAGCATGATCTGGCTGCCGATCAGCGAACAGATCACGCCGGTGAAAAATCCGGCCAGCACCACACGCCGTGCGGCACGCGCTCCATAGATGCGGTTCATCAGGTCTGTTACCAGAAAGGCGAAGGGATAGGTGAACGCGCCCCAAGTAAGCAGGCCGTCCAGCAACAGGAATTGAACGAGGATGTTCGAAGCCACAACAATGGTGGCCATGGCGATTACGCCGGGGAGGAGTTTGGTCATTTGGTTTCCGTTTTGGCAAGGGTGCGGCGACTTGGTCCCCCGGATTGAGGAACGGGCGGGGTTTAACGACTCTTGGCCATTGGCGCAACCCTGTCGTTTGGCAAAACGTATTCGACAATCTCGGTTGATTGCAGAAAGTTGAAGTTATCGTCGGAAATCAAGGTGAGCCGGATGCGCCCGGCGCTGTCGCGCCATGCGGTGATCCCTTCCAGATTGCCGTACTCCCCCACCGAGCTTTCAAAAATTACTTCGCCGGTCAGGACTTGCTTGTTTCCCAGTTCAAACCGTCTGACGCGACTGGAAAAACCTCGGATCACCGAGAATTGCCTTTCCAGCAGATAAACGGCGCCGTCCGGACCAAAATCCAGTCCAACGGGCAGAAATTCATCGAGGCGTGGCAACGAATATGGGCTGTCCCACGCACCATTCTGGTAGCGGAAAACCGGAAACGGGCGCGAAACGTTACCGGAACGCTCCGGCAGGGTATACAACGCACCATCCGGTCCAATCGCCAGCGATTCAAGCGAGCTGTTGCTCATCAACCTGTCAAACAGATGTGGTTTGACCAAGGCCACGGGAGGAGTTCCGGTGTTAGCGAAACGAAAGACGGTGTGAATGCCCTCCGTCGAGACATAAATGGTTCCATCCGGGTCGACGGCCAGCCCTTCGCTGTCTACGCCCCATCGCGGCCATTGCTTGCCGGCTTCTGGTTTCAGGGCAACAATGGCGCCTGGCTCAATGCCGGTGATGTTCCCATCCGCGTCCCGTAAAAATCGCCCGTCCAAGAAAAAACCGCGATCGGAAAGCGCGAGGAAGCCGATCCCGTCCGGCTCTATTTCCAATCCCGAGAACCCGCCAAAGCGCTCATCTGCGATCTTCCATGTGAAACGGCTGACCTTTTGGGGCGTTTCAATGGGGTGGGCAGAAAAAGGAAGGCTCAGGCCAGTGGCAAGGATCAATCCGAGGAGAGAACGCCGGTACATTGTCTGGGTAAATCCGATAAGGTGATTTCTGGGCGCGGTGGGCGCGGTTTGGCATTGGGGTCCGGCGGCGGCGGGTTCAGGATGTCATCAACCCATTTTTGCGCATCCGCACAGCCGTCTCCGGGCGGTGGCGGAGCCTGATCCACGCAGTTGCGCGCGCCTTTCGGGCAGGCAAGGCGCACATGAAAATGATAGTGATGGCCATACCACGGGCGGATTTTTCGCAGCCAATCGCGATTGCCCCGTGCATTCTCGCACATCCAGACCTTGGCGCCGGGAAAAACAAAAATGCGCGCAACCGCCGGATCGCGCGCCGCAGCTTTGATGACGTTCATGTGTTGCTTGGTCCAGTTGCTGTTCACATAGGCCCCGCGATCACGCCGCATTGAAATCGACGATATGCTTTCACGCTCGGCACGGCTGAGGCCCAGGTCCTTGGGAGGCAGCATCCAGATATCGACATCCAGGCCAATCTGATGACTACGATGCCCGGTCAGCATCGGACCGCCCCGCGGCTGGCTCATGTCGCCAACATAAATCCCTTCCCATCCTCGCTGGCGTGCGGCTTTGCGGCTGAGGCGCTCGATAAACTCAATCAACTCAGGCTGGCCCCAGTTCCGGTTGCGACTTAGGCGCATCGCCTGCCACGTGCGCCCGCTTTCAGGCAATTGCACCGCCCCGGCCATACACCCTTTGGCATAAGATCCAAAAGGTTCGGAACGTTGGTCTGAGCCTTCAGTCATTGCGCCAAATAACTGTTTGGCGGGCGTTTCAGCCTGCGCCGCGCCGCTTAACAGCAATCCTGCTACAATGACCTTGAGGAGATACATCACGCGTGCCTTTCGGTTTCGCCCTCGGGCTTGACCCATGCTAACAGGACCAGCCCCAAAACGAAAAGCCCGATAAGCGGAGATATGCCCAGCCGCGGGTTTTGCGTGTACCACGAAAAGAACGTCACCAGACCCGGCGCCAAAAACGCCGTGGCCTTGCCGGACAACGCGTAGAGGCCAAAGGCTTCAGCCGCATGTTCCGGATCGCAATGGCGTACCATCATGGTGCGGCTGGATGCCTGCAGAGCGCCACCTGCGGCACCGATGATCGAACCACAAATGTACATGATGATGTCCGGTAGGCTAGAACCCTCGTGCAGGGCAAAGCCAAACAGGCTTTCCCGGGTCAGGCTGACGATAATCGTGCAGACAATGATCAAAGTCACGATGCAGAAAATGATCACCGGCTTGGGGCCGCGCGCCTTGTCGGCCCGCCCACCGACCCACGCAAATACAGCCGCCGACAGAATGCTGATGATGCCGAAAACGCCGACCTGAATAATCGACCAATCCAGCACGTTGAACGCATAGAAACCACCAAAAGCGTAGAGCCCGTTCAATGCATCGCGATAAAACAGTGATGAGCCGAGATAGGCAAACAAGCTATGGCGCTGTTTGAGCGAGCGAATGGTGCTGATCAGTTCGCCAACTGCGGCGCCGATGGAAACCCGTCCGCGCTTGTGCCGCTTGGGTTCATGTACCCAGCGAAAGAAGACCACCATCGAAAGGATATACCATATCGCCGAAAACGGCCCAACAAAACGGGTGCCTTCTCGTGTTGCCGGGTCCAGCCCCAGCAATGGTTCGATCTGCAACAAGGTCTTGCCGGTGTCGTTTTCCGCAAACAGCAGCATCATGAAAATCAACGCGATGAATCCGCCCCAATAGCCAAAGGCAAAGCCGGAACCGGAAATCTGGCCGATCTCCTCTTTGGTGCCCAGATCGGGCAGAAGCGCATTGGTAAATATGGTGGTAAACTCCATACCGATGAAACCAATGCCAAAAGCGATTAGCATCAGCTTGTAATTGGATGCATCGGGATAGGCGAACCAAAGGCTGGCCGATCCGACCACATAGAGTACCGAGAAAAACCAGATCCAGGGCATACGGCGCCCCGCAGCATCGGCCATGGCGCCCAGGATCGGGGCGCTAAAGGCGATGATCAGCCCAGAAATGGTAAGACCCAGCCCCCATATCGACTGCGCCTGCGCTTTGGCGGCTTCGCTTTCCATGCCGGTGCCGATCAAATGTTCGGTGACGATGCCGCCGAAATATGGTCCGAAAATAAAGGTTAATAGCAGCGTATTATACGGCTGGCTGGCCCAATCAAAAAAGAACCATCCCCAGATGCGTTTTTTGGCACTCGGTTCTGACATTAGTTACCTCCCCTGTTTTTCTTTCAGGTATGACAGGGCAAAGGGTCCGGGGGCAAGGCTTTTAACCGTCTACATTTGCGGCGGCCAAGGCCGATGGCCCTCGGCGCGTATCCATTCGCACACCCATTTTTCCAGCTGCGGCCCCTCCGGGTCATGGCCAATGGCGCGGGCAATTTCAGCAGGCGGAACGATCCCATCTGCGCTGGTCACCGCCATGCGATACAGCGCATGGCCTGCGCATTCACCACGCCGGTTCCACAGGCTTTGCTCGACATAGAGAAACCGATTGTCCCAACCGATTGCGCGGCTGCGCATCTCGACCCGTTCAAACGCCAGAACCCGCTTGCGATAACGCACGCTGACTCCGGCCACAGCCATACCCCAGCGGTTTTCTCTCAGCGCCTTGATAAGTCCGACACGCCTGGCCAACGGAATGCGCCCGAGATCATAGAGCGTCAACGTGCGGCCGTTGTTCAACTCGCGCCACATGTCCAGGTCCCAGGGCCAGCAAATATGCTGGCTCACATGGTTTTCGTTCAGGCCCAACGGCCGGGCCTTGCGGTATTTGAGCAGCTCTTTGGTCATGCGAACAAATGGATACATGCGCGCCTCCTCTTTGTGGCCCAACATGGCTCCACGCATGGCCGCGTCAACCACAACCTCGCGTCAGTCTTGCCCTTTTGCCCCAGCATGCCTAAGTCATGGCAATCACAAACCGGAAAGAGACCCATGACCAGCCTGTTCCAAATACTCCTGATGCTTTTGGGCGTCGTTCAATTCGTAATTTTTGCCCATATCATCATGTCTTGGCTGATCAACTTCCAGGTGCTCAACATTCGCCAGCCTTTGGTGGCCCAGATCTGGTACGGGCTAAATCGCCTGCTTGACCCGATCTATTCGCGTATCCGCAGCTTTTTGCCGAGCATGGGCGGGCTTGACCTGGCGCCGTTGATTGCCTTGCTCGTGATCTATGGGCTGAAGATTATCCTGATCAATAACGCTGCTGTTTTTTATTGATCCGACGTTGTGAATGATGCTGTCGACCTTCTGAAATCCGTTTTCGGGTTTGATGCTTTTCGCCCGGGTCAGGCGGAAATCGTCGAGGCTGTAAGGGCCGGGGAAAATACTCTCGCCATCATGCCAAC
Organism: uncultured Aliiroseovarius sp.; assembly: GCA_964429125.1. GTDB lineage: Bacteria > Pseudomonadota > Alphaproteobacteria > Rhodobacterales > Rhodobacteraceae > JAAEUB01. The sequence continues at coordinate 1,002 of CAYSBG010000034.1, read as the reverse complement.
TGGCGCGGGCAAATCGTTGTGTTTTCAAATTCCCGCGCTTATCCGCCCTGGTGTAACCGTGGTGATCTCGCCGCTCATAGCGTTGATGCGGGATCAAGTGCGGGCTTTACGCGCCGCCGGGGTCGAGGCCGGCGCGCTTACCTCGGGTAATACCGAAGCGGAAACGGACGCCGTATTTGAAACCTTGCATGCCGGGCGGCTCAAGCTGCTTTATATGGCGCCTGAACGCCTTGCTTCGGGCGCAGCGCAGCGCATGTTGGCGCATGCAAATGTCAATCTCATCGCCGTGGACGAGGCCCATTGCGTAAGCCAGTGGGGTCATGATTTCCGCCCGGACTACCTTCGCATTGGTGCATTGCGCCAGGCACTTGGTGTACCGTTAGCGGCCTTTACCGCCACGGCAGATGCGGAAACTCGTGACGAAATCATATCAAAGCTCTTTGATGGCGCTGCCCCGCGCGTGTTCCTGCACGGGTTTGATCGGCCAAATATCCACCTTGCCTTTGCCGCTAAAAACAACCCGCGCACGCAGATCCTGGATTTTGCGACCGCGCGCCGGGGTCAGTCGGGCATCCTTTATTGCGGCACTCGCGCACGCACCGAAACCCTCGCAAATGCGCTTGCCGCTGAGGGGCTTTCAGCGGTCGCCTATCACGCGGGCAAGGAGGCCGACGCACGCCGCGAGGTTGAACGCCGTTTTCAGCAAGAGGATGGGTTGATCGTTGTTGCCACCGTTGCCTTCGGCATGGGCGTGGACAAACCCGATATCCGTTGGGTTGCCCATGCTGACCTGCCCAAATCGATCGAGGCTTATTATCAGGAAATCGGTCGTGCCGGGCGTGATGGGGCGCCCGCCGAGACCCTCACACTTTACGGCCCGGATGACATCCGTCTGCGCCGTTCACAAATCGACGAAGGGTTGGCCCCGCCGGAAAGGCGCGCCGCTGATCACGGCCGCCTCAACGCGCTCTTGGGGCTGGCGGAAGCCCAGACTTGTCGCCG
>CAYSBG010000033.1:0-10677 GCA_964429125.1 uncultured Aliiroseovarius sp. | reverse complement strand
CAAAGACAAAAAGCGTGCCGAAGATGATCGGGTAGTCGCGCTGAAGCGCCGCCTCAAAGCCCATCCGCCCCAGCCCGTCAAGCGAAAACAGGGTCTCGATGATCACGCTGGAGCCAAAGAAGATACCAAGAAACATCGACGGAAAACCGGCAATGACGATCAGCATGGCATTGCGGAAAACATGGCCATACAACACCTTGCGTTCGGACAGGCCCTTGGCGCGGGCCGTGGTCACGTATTGCTTCTTGATCTCGTCCAGAAAGCTGTTCTTGGTCAGCAAGGTCATGGTCGCAAACCCCGAGATCGAACTGGCCAGCACCGGCAGGGTAATATGCCAGAAATAGTCGGTGATCTTGCGCCAGAGCGTGAAGTCCTCCCAGCCATCCGACGTCAGCCCCCGCAGCGGAAAGATTTGCCAGTACGACCCCCCGGCAAACAAAACCAGCAGCAGGATCGCAAACAGGAAACCCGGGATCGCATATGCGACAATGATCGCCGCCGACGTCCAGGTATCAAAACGCGACCCGTCGCGCACCGCCTTGCGAATGCCCAGCGGGATCGAGATCAGATAAGAAATCAGGGTCGACCAAAGGCCAAGGGTGATCGACACCGGCAGCTTCTCTCTGACCAGATCGAACACCGCAGCCGAGCGAAAATAGCTTTCGCCGAAATCAAGGCGCACATAATTCCACATCATATTGAAAAACCGCTCGACCGGGGGCTTGTCAAAGCCGAATTCCTTTTCGAGTTCGGCAATATACTCCGGCGGCAGGCCGCGCGCGCCGATGTATTTTTCGTCGCCGCTGAACTCTTCGACCAACGAATCCGACCCGGCAATGGTTTCAAACACGTCCCCTTCGCCGCGCATCTGCGCAATTGCCTGCTGCACCGGCCCGCCCGGAACGAACTGGACCAAGGCAAAATTGACAATCATCACACCAATCAGCGTGGGGATCACCAGCAGCAACCGCCGCAGAATATACGCGCCCATATTTGTGCCTGCTCCTGCTTTTATCGTGAACGCGTTTCACGTTCCTGTTGCGCTCCAACCTGGAAACGAAGGGTCTTAGTTTAGTGCGCCAGAGGCCTGAAGTGCGGCGTATTTATCCGCATTGAACCACCAGAAGTCCAGATAGCCCAGATCATAGGGCGGCAGGGTCTCCGGATGCTCGAACATATCGAAATAGGCCACCGTATGGACGTTTTTGTACCATTGCGGCACCCAAAAGCGTATGGCACGCAGGGTTCGGTCCAGCGCCTTGACCGCAGTGATCATCTCCGGCTTGGTCTGGGCGGCACGCACGGCTTTGATCAGGGCATCCACTGCCGGGTCGGCAACACCGGCAGAGTTGAACACCGACTCCTCCATATCCCGAGAGCCAAACATCTGGTCAAGGCCACCGCCCGGCTCGTAGCCAAATGCGAGGCTGTCGGTAATAACGTCATAGTCAAAGCCATAGCGCCGGTCGACATATTGAGCATTGTCCACCCGGTTCAGCACCGCCTCGACACCGATACGTTTAAGGTTCTCGACATAGGGGTTGAAAATCCGGTCATAGGACGGCGCGCGTGACAGGAACTCAACGGTAAGCGTTTCCCCGGCCGCATTGCGCCGGATTCCGTCGTCCCCGACCAGCCATCCGGCCGCGTCCAACAGGTCAGAGGCACGCCGCGCGTTCTTGCGGTCAAACTGGCGCTCGCCCGAGACCGGCGCCATCACTGCGGGCTGATCAATCACCCCCGCCGGCAGGATATCGGCCAGCGGTGCAAGCAATGCCAGTTCTTCAGGCGAAGGAAGCCCCTCGGCGGCCAGTTCCGAGTTCTCCTCAAACGAATTGATCCGCGCGTAAAGGCCGTAAAACAGCGTCTTGTTGGACCATTCGAAATTGAACATCAGGCCGATGGCTTCCCGCACCCGAGGGTCTTGAAATTTCTCCCTGCGCATGTTGAAGACAAAAGCCTGCCCCGGCGCCATCGAGCCATCGGGCAGCGTGACCTTGACCACACTTCCCTCGGTCAGGGCCGGAAAGTCATAGCCGGTCGCCCAAAGCTTGGAGTTGTTTTCCACCCGGAAAGTGTATTCACCAGCTTTGAAACCCTCAAATGCCGCGTTGGAATCGGCAAAATACTCGATGCGGATTACATCAAAATTACTGCGCCCGACCATGAGCGGCAAATCCTTGCCCCAATAGTCCGGGTTGCGCCGATAGATGATCCGCTGGTTAATCACAAAACTGTCCAGCACATAGGGGCCGGTACCCAGAATTGGCTCGATGTTGGACTTGTCCAGGCGATATTCCCTGGCTTCCATCCAGGCTTTGGACATGACCGGGGTCGCGCCCGCCTGCTCGACCCGTTCGCGCACCACGCTGTCCTCGACAAAGGTGAACTTCACCCGCGCTTCGTCCAGCGCTTCAACCGAAGAGATGATCCGGCTGACCCCGGCGCGATAGCTGGGCAGGCCCTGTTCCATGAACAATTCATGGGTAAAAACCACATCCTCGGCGGTTACCTTCGTGCCGTCTGAAAACCGCGCCTCCGGGCGCAAGGTGAAAATCACCCAGGACAGGTCCTCGGGATATTCCAGGCTTTCGCAGATCAGGCAATAGGACGTGCCGGTTTCATCCGCCGTTCCATCCATGAGCCGCTCGATGGATATATTGGCCATCGCCGCGGAAACGCCCTTGCGCGCATAGGGGTTAAAGCTGTCAAAGCTGCCGGTTTGCACGGCGATGATGATCTCGCCCCCCTTGGGCGCGTCGGGGTTCACATAGTCCAGATGGGTGAAATCCGCCGGATATTTCAACTCTCCCAGAAACGAGTATCCGTGGCTGACCGTGGTCTGCGCCAGCGCAGCAAACGCGCTAACCAAAACCAAAAGCACCGCCAGAGAAAACAGGTTCAGCCAGGACAGGCAAAACACATCCGGGCGGCGCATGGCTTTGGTCTGCGAGTCGGCGGTCTGGGCCTTTTGGGCGGCAACCTCGGAACGGCGCATCTGGTATCTCATCGACTTCTCCTTGGCGGGCTTCGTCCCCAGCACGCTAAAGCGGCAGACAACGGCGTTCAAGGCGAGAATTGTTGAACAAGCCGTGACCAGCAGGTTTTGGAGCCGTCCCCGGCGCGGCGGGGAGGGTGGGTGGGCGCTGCGCCGGGGACGGCTGACGTGGCGTTTTGCTTGATGCGCACGGCAGGCTCCGCCAATCTCGGCGCACCCAACTCGCGCAAGGACAAAACCATGCCATATGCCGCCCCGCTGGCCGATTACACTTTTCTGCTCAATCATGTGCTCGGATACGCCCGCCTGTCGGCGACCCAGATGTTTGCCGAGGCCGACGCCGACATGGCCCAGGCCATTCTGGGCGAGGCCGGACGCATGTGCGCCGACGTTCTGGCGCCGCTGCAACGCGCTGGCGATCTGCACCCCGCGCGGCTCGAAAACGGCCGCGTCGTCACCAGCCCGGGCTTTGCCGACGGCTATCGCGCCATTGCCGACGGCGGCTGGATCGGCATGGCCGCCAGCCCCGAACATGGCGGGATGGGCCTGCCCCTGACCCTGCAAAGCGCGGTCAACGAAATGATGTCGGGCGCCTGCCTGTCTCTGCAGCTGAACCCGCTCATGACCCAGGGCCAGATCGAAGCGTTGGAGGCCCATGCCAGCGACCAGATCAAACAGGCCTATCTGCCCGGGCTGATCAGCGGTGCCATCGCCGGCACCATGAATCTGACCGAACCACAGGCCGGCTCGGATGTCGGCGCGCTCAAAAGCAGGGCAGACGATAACGGGGACGGCACCTACGCGATCACCGGACAGAAAATCTTCATTTCCTGGGGCGACAACGATTTCACCGAAAATGTTTGTCATCTGGTACTGGCGCGCCTGCCCGACGCTGCGAACGGCAGCAAGGGGATCAGCCTGTTTCTGGTGCCAAAGATCCTGCCGGACGGCACCACCAACAGCCTTCAGGTGGTCAGCCTTGAACACAAGCTGGGTCTGCATGGCAGCCCCACGGCCATCATGGCGTTCGAAGGCGCGACCGGGTGGTTGATTGGCGCGCCGAACCGTGGCCTGAACGCCATGTTCACCATGATGAACAACGCCCGCCTGGGGGTTGGCGTCCAGGGGTTGGGCGCGGGCGAAGGCGCCTATCAAATGGCGCTGGAATATGCCCGGGAACGCAAACAGGGCCATACGCCCCTGGGGCAGGCCGGCACCGGCGCAATCATCGACCACGCCGACGTTCGCCGCATGTTGATGGGCATGCGCGCCGAGCTTTACGCAGCCCGCGCCCTTACCCTGGCGACGGCCATGGCCACGGATATGGCGCGCGCCACACAGGACGCCACCTGGTCCGCGCGCGCCGCATTTCTGACTCCGATCGCCAAGGCATTTGGCACCGCCGCCGGGCACAGGGTGGCGCATGAGGCCATACAGGTGCACGGCGGGATGGGGTTCATCGAAGAAACCGGCATCGCCCAATTTGCCCGCGACGTGCGGGTGACAATGATCTACGAAGGCACCAACGGCATCCAGGCCATGGACCTTGTCGGGCGCAAGCTCGCCGATGGGGGCGAAGCTGCCTGCCGGCTGCTCGACGAGATTTCCACCGGCGCCGAAGCGGCCCGCGCCGACTTGCCCGAGCTGGCCGAAAAAGTCTGGAACGCCGCCGAAACCCTGCGCGAGACCACCGAATGGATGGCCGCTCAAGATGACATGCAAGCACGTTTCGCTGGCGCCGTGCCCTATCTGGAGGGCTTTGCCCTTGTATTGGGCGCGCATTACCATCTGGCCAGTGCCGTGGCCGAGGGCGGTGGGCCGCGCAGCGAACTGTCGCGTTTCCACATCACCCGCCTGCTGCCCGCCCATGCGGGCCTGCTGGAACAGGCGCGCGCCGGGCTGGACGGGCTATATGCCTTGTCGCCAGAGGAGCTGGCCTCATGAGCGCCCCGCTCCGCTTCCCGCTTGAGGAAGCCCCCGGTGAAGGCAAAGCCCTTGAGGTCGCCGACGGGGTCTTGTGGTTTCGCCTGCCCCTGCCGATGAAACTGGATCACGTGAACGCCTATGCGCTGGACGATGGCGATAGCTGGACCATCATCGACACCGGATTTGACAGCCGGCGCACCCGCGCGATTTGGGCAAATCTGCTCGACGGACCGCTCAAGGGCAAACCCATCCGCCGCGTCATCGCCACCCATCATCACCCGGACCATATCGGCCTGGCCGGATGGTTTCAGCGCGACCATGGCGCCGAACTGGTCACCACCCGCACGGCCTGGCTGTTTGCCCGCATGTTGCTGCTGGACGAACAAATGGCGCCAGTTGACGAAACTCTGGCCTATTGGCGCGCCGCCGGGATGGACCGGGAGATTTACGAAAAACGCGCTGCCGAACGACCGTTCAACTATGTCGATATCGTCGCCGACATGCCACTTGGCTTTCGCCGGATCAAAGAGGGCAGCGTGATTCGCGCCGCCGGACGCACCTGGGACGTGCGCATCGGTAATGGCCACGCCCCTGAACAGGCAACGCTCTGGTCGCAAGATTGTGACCTGGTGATTGGCGGCGACCAATTGCTGGCAACGATCAGCCCCAATCTGGGGGTCTATGCCACCGAGCCCGAGGCCGACCCGGTGGGCGAGTGGCTGGAAAGCTGCGAGCGCCTGGCGCCCCATGCCCGCGACAGCCAACTGGTTCTGCCCGGCCACAAGCTGCCGTTTACCGGCCTGCCCACCCGGATGCGCCAGCTGATTGACAACCATCACGGCGCGCTCAAACGGCTTCTGAAGCATTTGGAAACCCCACACAGCGCCGCCGAGTGCTTCCCGGCCCTGTTCAAACGCCAGATCGGCGAAGGCGAATACGGGCTTGCCCTGGTCGAAGCTGTGGCCCACGTTAACCACCTGTACCAACAGGGCCTGATCAGCCGTACGCGGCGCGAAGACGGCGCCTGGATGTGGCAGGCCACAAACGGGAGGGCATAACCAATGGCGAAGAAAAGCAGGGAAAAGAAGGTACAAACGAAAACGGCGCCCCGCGCCCAACCACACGCAGGCGCTGCGCATTGTTCCGAGGACGCCCCCCTTAGCGCGGAACAAAAGCCCCTGCCCCAATCCATGGCCGACGCGGCTGGCGAAAGCAAAAGCGCGGCCCAATGGGCCTATGAACGGCTGATCCTGTATATTCAGAATTTCGAAGAACAACTGGACAATGAACACGAAGTGGCGATCGGCTTTACCGGCACCGATGCCGGAGTGCTGCGCATCGAAGGGATCGGATTTTTCGACCCGGACATCATCACCTTTTATGGCAGCGACCAAAGCGGCACCAAAACCCAACTGATCCAGCACGTCGGTCAGTTGAACGTCCTGTTACGCGCCCTGCCGCACGAAAATGACGGGCCCGCGCCGACCCGCATCGGCTTTCGCCTCGCCAGCACTTTGAAAACCTCTCCCGGCACGAAAGCCGGGTCGTGACAGGCGCAGATAAATCGGCTATGGGATAAAAAACGAACCAACCGCGACAGGGAGACACGAATGTCCGAACACGAACATGGCACGATGAGCGTGCGTAACCACGAGAAAGTCTTTGAGGGCTTTATCAAATTCGCTACCCGTTTCGTCATTGTCGCGATAGTATTTTTCCTTTTTCTGGCGATGGTCAACGGCTGAGGTTTGACCAAGGCTGACCGCCGGTAGAATTCATTCGCATAAGGGGTCCCCATGTCGCGCATCATCCTGTCTTTGATCGGCCTGTTGTTTCTGGCCGCTTGTGGCGCCGAGAGCAAATGGGCCTCGGACGAATTCGTCGCCTCGAAACGCTATGTGTTTGACGGGCCGCCAATGCTTTCCCTGTTCACGGTGGTCTCCACCCGCTCGGGGTCTGGCGCGCATCTTGGATTGATGATCAATGGCTCGCAGCGGGTTCTGTTTGATCCGGCTGGCACCTTCCAGCACCCCAATATCCCCGAACGTAACGACGTGCATTACGGGATCACACCGGCGGTGGTCGACTTCTACATCGACTACCACGCGCGGGTAACCTATGACGTGATCCGTCAGGATATCGTCGTCACTCCAGAAGTCGCCGAACAGGCAATCCGGCTGGTCGAGGCCTATGGCGCCGTGCCCAAGGGGTATTGCACCAAATCGATCAGTGCCATTCTGCGGCAATTGCCCGGATTTGAAAGCATGCCGGATTCGTTCTTCCCGCTCAAAGCCATGGAAGCCTTTGGCCGCTTGCCCGGGGTCACAACCGAAACCTTTTCCGACAGCGACCCGGAAGAGAACGGCTATATCCTGACCCGGGGCATTTAGAGCATGTCGCACCAAATTGAATTCACCATTCAGAGCGAACGCACCTGCTGTGCAGGCGCTGCCTCGCCCTGAATGGTGAATGCTCGAATCTGATTGGGCGCGACACGCTCTAAATACCTAAAGCGTTTCGAGTTTATGTTGAGGCACAACATGAACGCGAAACGCCCATGACATTGAGATTGTGCGAGCGTATCGACATATTGTCGTGTCTCAACAATATGTCGAAACGCTTTAGGCACGGCGCCGCGAAACGACTGTCGCGACCGGCGTTCTTTCTGACCAGATCAGTATTTATTCGCGCCAGTTTGGCCTGCCCTGCGGGCATCCCTTACTGTCGCCCGGGGGGCGCGCGGCTGCGCCGCGCGCCCTTGCCAGGCTCATCCGCAGGATGAGCCTGGCCCAACCATGGCGCGCCCCGTCAGGGGCAAGCCAGGGCGGGAGCCCCCCCGCCTCAAACCATGCGCCTGCCTTATCCGAGCAGCCAGAGCATTCCATAAAGCGTGCTACCGCCGGCAAGGATGGCAAACAGCACGTTTTTGCTGATCAATCCGACAGCCAGAGTTACCCCGGCTGCCGCCAGACGCGCGGGGTCATATTCCCCGCCCGTTGCTTCCGGCCACAGAACCAACGGCGCCACCAGCCCCGGCAACACTGCAACCGGCGTATAGCGCAGATGCCGCAAAACCCATTCCGGCATTGCCCGATCGCCTATCAGCCCCAAAAAGGAATAGCGGATCAGGTAGGTGCCCAGCGCCAGCAGAAGAATGATTAGCCATATTTCTCCAACCGGCATTGTCATGCTGTGCGCCGGCGCATACGCCGCTCCACCTCGGCCCCGATGACCATTGCCAGCAACGCCGCGACCAGCAACCCACTTCCATATGGCATCCACGCCAGCGCCAGCGCTGCGATGATCGAAGTCAGCGCCGCCGCCACATGCGCCGCGCTTTTCAGCATCGGCGCAATCATCGCCAGGAACGTGATTGGCAGGCCGAAATCCAGGGCAAATTCCGGCGGAACCCGCGCGCCGAGAACCGCACCGGCAAAGCTTGCCATATACCAGGCCGGCGCCACCGGCGTGACTACGCCAAAGAAATAGGCCAGCTTGTCGCTCAGCGACATCTCGGGATGCGCCTCATAGCGGTGCATGGACAGCATATAAGACTGATCAACCAGAAAATACGCGACCAGCGCCCGCTGCCAGCGTTTGATTCCCCCCAAATGCGGGGTAATAGATGCCGAATACATCGCCATGCGCAGGTTCACCGCCAAAGCAGTCGCCAAAATCACCGCAACCGGCGCGCCGTCCTGCATCAATTGCAAGGCTGCAAATTGGGCCGCCCCGGCGATGACCAAAACCGAAAACCCCATGATTTCCGTCACGGGCAACCCGGCCTCGCTGGCCACCACGCCAAACAACGCGGCAAATGGCACAACGACCAGAACAAACGGCGCTCCATCAAGGGCGCCGCGCAAATAGCTGGATTTAGGACTGGACGCTGCCATGAAGCTCTCTAGATTGATCCCTGCTCGCTCAGGCGTAACCGCATGGAGATGGAATTGCCAAGCAAAATCCAACCGCCCGGCTATCTTTTGGCCCCGGACCCGGATGGCGCGCGCCTGACCCGGCGAATTGCCGGCCACGATCAACATGGCAAAGCGGTCGAAATCAGCGTGGTCGAGGAACGCCCCCTGACCATCTGGCTTAACAGCCGCGAGATCGTGACGGCGATGACCATTGGCGATTATCCGCAGTATCTGGCCCTGGGATTTCTGAAAAATCAGGGCATGTTAAGCGGCGCCGACGATGTCACCGGCGTTGATTATGACGAGGAAACCGAAAGCGTCATTGTGCGCACCGCCAGCCGCACCACATACGAGGACAAGCTGGCAAAAAAAACCCGCACGTCCGGCTGCGCCGTGGGCACGGTGTTTGGCGACATGATGGAAGGGCTGGACGGGCTGACCCTTCCGGCCACGCCCCTGCGCACATCTTGGCTCTATGCGCTGGCGCACCAGATCAACACCACGCCGAGCCTGTACCTGGAGGCCGGCGCCATCCATGGCACGGTGCTGTGTCGCAAGGACCAGCCGCTGGTATATATGGAGGATGTCGGGCGCCACAACGCGGTCGACAAGGTGGCCGGATGGATGTTGTCCGAACGTGTCACGCCGGCGGACAAAATCCTCTACACAACCGGGCGGCTGACCTCGGAAATGGTCATAAAAACCGCTTTGATGGGCATTCCCATTCTGGCCTCGCGGTCAGGTTTCACCGCCTGGGGGGTGGAGATCGCACAGAAAGTTGGCCTGACCCTGATCGGCCGGTTGCGCGGACAACGCTTTGTCTGCCTGGCCGGCGAAGAACGTCTGATCCGCGACGCCAGGGTGCAAGGCGACCAGCAAGGATCACCGGGCCGATGAACGCACCGTTTGGGATCATTCTGGCCGGGGGGCAGGCCCGTCGGATGGGCGGTGGCGACAAAGCGTTGTTGCAGCTTGGAGATGGCACCTTGCTGTCGCATGTCACCGACCGGCTGTCGCCGCAAGTCGCTGATCTTGCGCTGAACGCCAATGGCGATGCCAGCCGCTTTGACACATCGCTTCCGGTCCTGCCCGATTCAATCGAAGGGTTCGTTGGCCCGCTTGCAGGTGTGTTGGCCGGGCTGGACTGGGCCGCCACGCAGGGGGCTGAAATGGTGGTCTCGGCCGCTGCCGACACACCGTTCCTGCCTGCCGATCTGGTGGCGCAATTGTTGCTGGCCGCCGAACGCGACCGCACCCCGATTGCCCTTGCCGCCTCAGGCACCCCACCGCGTTTGCAACCCACATTCGGCCTGTGGCCGGTCAGCCTGCGCGACGACCTGCGCGGCGCACTCAACGGTGGCCTGCGCAAGATCCTTGACTGGACCGACCGCCATGGCGCCGCCGCTGCCAACTTTCCAACCGCAGGTTTTGACCCTTTTTTCAACATCAACCGGCCCGATGATCTGATCCGGGCCGAAGCCCTGCTGAAAGGCTCCTGACATGCAGATCTATGGCGTTATCGGCTGGAAAAATGCCGGAAAAACCGGGCTTATGGAGCGCCTGGTGGCCGAAATCTCCGGGCGCGGGCTTGCGGTTTCGACCATGAAACACGCCCATCATGCTTTTGATGTAGACCAGCAAGGCAAGGACAGCTTTCGCCACCGCAAGGCCGGCGCGCGCGAGGTGCTGCTGGCCAGCCATACACGCTGGGCCTTGATGCATGAACTTGGCGCCAATCCCGAACCCACGGCCGAGGAATTGCTGGCCAAGCTCGCCCCCTGCGACCTGGTTCTGGTCGAAGGCTACAAGCGCGACACCCACCCCAAGGTCGAAGTG
>CAYSBG010000032.1:0-10789 GCA_964429125.1 uncultured Aliiroseovarius sp. | reverse complement strand
CACCAAGATCCCGCGCTTTGCCTTTGAGAAGTTCCCCGGCGCCGAAGCAGTGCTGTCCACGGCGATGAAATCGGTGGGCGAGGTCATGGCCATCGGGCGCACCATTCATGAGAGCCTGCAAAAGGCGCTCGCAAGCATGGAAAACGACCTGACCGGGTTTGACGAGGTTGAAATCCCCGGCGCGCCGGACGTGGCGGCCTTGACCAAGGCGCTGGCGGTGCAGACGCCGGACCGGATGCGGGTAATCGCCCAGGCCATGCGCCATGGCATGTCTGACGATGAACTCCACGCTATCACCGCTTTTGACCCGTGGTTTCTGGCTCGGATTCGCGAGATCATCGACGCCGAAGAAGGCGTGCGGGACAACGGCCTTCCACAGGACGCCCCGGCCATGCGTCAGCTCAAGATGATGGGCTTCACCGATGCGCGCCTGGCCATTCTGACCGGCCAATCCGAAGCCGATATCCGCCGCGCCCGCACCGCGCTGGGCGTCACCGCCGTGTTCAAGCGCATCGACACTTGTGCCGCCGAGTTCGAGGCGCAAACGCCCTATATGTATTCGACCTACGAGGCACCGATGATGGGCGAGGTCGAATGCGAGGCGCGCCCCTCGGCGCGCAAGAAAGTGGTAATTCTCGGCGGCGGGCCCAACCGGATCGGCCAGGGGATCGAGTTCGACTATTGCTGCTGTCACGCCTGTTTTGCGCTGACCGATCAGGGCTATGAAACCATCATGGTCAATTGCAACCCGGAAACCGTCTCGACCGATTACGACACATCGGACCGGCTGTATTTCGAGCCGCTGACCTTTGAGCATGTGATGGAAATCCTGCGGGTCGAACAGGAAAACGGCACCTTGCACGGGGTGATTGTCCAGTTTGGTGGCCAGACGCCGCTGAAACTTGCCAATGCCTTGCAAGAAGAGGGTATCCCGATCCTTGGCACCACGCCGGACGCCATTGACCTGGCCGAAGACCGCGAACGGTTCCAGGCCCTGGTCAATGAGCTGGATCTTAAGCAGCCAAAGAACGGCATTGCCTCCACCGATGAACAAGCCCTGGAAATCGCTGAAGGAATTGGATTCCCGCTGGTGGTGCGTCCCTCCTATGTACTGGGCGGGCGGGCCATGGAAATCGTGCGCGACATGGATGGCCTGCGCCGCTATATCTCCGAGGCCGTGGTGGTCTCCGGCGACAGCCCGGTGTTGCTCGACAGCTACCTGTCCGGCGCGGTCGAGGTCGATGTCGACGCGCTGGCCGACGGCACGGACGTACATGTGGCCGGCATCCTGCAGCATATCGAAGAGGCCGGGGTGCATTCCGGCGACAGCGCCTGCTCGCTGCCGCCCTATTCGCTGGCGCCTGAAATCATTACCGAATTGCGCCGTCAGACCAGGGCGCTGGCGCTGGCGCTCAACGTGGTCGGCCTGATGAACGTGCAATTTGCGGTCAAGGACGGCGAGATTTACCTGATCGAAGTCAATCCGCGCGCCTCGCGCACCGTGCCGTTCGTGGCCAAATCGACCGACAGTGCCATTGCCTCGATCGCCGCGCGGCTGATGGCGGGCGAGAAACTCGCCGACTTCCCCCATCGCGGCCCATACCCGGCGGATGCCAAGCCCGGCACCATGAAAATGGCCGATCAGATGAGCCTGGCCGACCCGGACATGCCGTGGTTCTCGGTCAAGGAAGCGGTCCTGCCGTTTAATCGCTTCCCCGGGGTCGACACGCTCCTGGGGCCAGAAATGCGCTCGACAGGTGAGGTGATGGGCTGGGATACCTCGTTCCACCGCGCCTTCCTCAAGGCACAGATGGGCGCTGGCGTTATCCTGCCCCACCAGGGCGCGGCGTTTCTTTCGATCAAGGAAGCCGACAAGGGTGCGGCGCTGGCAGAGGCTGCGAAAGTGTTGCAGGAACAGGGCTTTACCATCCTGGCGACCAGCGGAACACAGGCGTTCCTTGCCGAAAACGGGATCGAAAGCAGCCGGGTGAACAAGGGGTATGAAGGCGGGCGCACCATTGTCGACATGATCAAGGATGGCGAAGTGGCGCTGGTGATGAACACGACCGAGGGCAAACAGGCGGTCGAAGACAGCCGGGCCATGCGCGCGGTCGCACTTGCCGAAAAGATCCCGTATTTCACCACTCTGGCGGCATCTCATGCGGCGGCCTTTGCCATAAAGGCGCGCGAACAGGGCGCGTTGGAAGTCCGCGCCCTGCAAGGCTGACAGGGTTATGAGAGATCAGGCGGTCTTGACCCCAGCCCCGCCAGTCGCCAGCGCGCCTAACAACCCGCCGTAGCCAAGATGATCCAACAAGGCGGCAACCACTGCCATCGTGCCGCCGATATTGGCCATCAGAACTTCGGCACCGGCCATGGGCATGACCACCAGAACTGCGACGGCCGATATAATACGCCAAAGATCAAACCGCGTTGCACCGCGCCCCCGGGCAGCAATCTGGGTAACACAAGCGCATGTGCACGGAGGAGGACAAGCATTCCCATCATGTATTATCCGCCCACCATGAACTGGAAACGCCCACGACATTGAGAGGGTGCGCGCGTTTCGACAAAGTGTCGTGCCTCAACATAAACTCGAAACGCTTTAGCATAAACCTGCACCTTTTGTGGTCCCATTCCGCGCCTTGGAACGCAAGCGTGATTCGCGCGTGAAGGAATTATTCGCGCCTCAGCACTCCATGGTACACCAAAGTATACCTAATATTTCAAAATAGAAAAAGCCCCCGCCTTCATCTTGGAACAAATACCTCCGCCGGAGGCCTCAAATCTGCGCGCGCCAGCGCGCCACGCCCACCTGGCCCAGCCCCGTCAGGGGCGTAGGACCGGTGGGAACGCCCCCTCTCCAAAAGGCGCGCCTTCGGCGCACAGGTTTGTTTGATTGGCGTCCAGCCGCGCTCTAAACCCCCAAACACCAGCGCATTACTGCTTTTTGTGCATGCAGGCGGTTTTCGGCTTCGTCAAACACCACCGATTGCGGCCCGTCCATGACCGCGTTGGTCACTTCCTCTTCACGGTGTGCGGGAAGGCAGTGCATGAACAAGGCGTCCGGCCCGGCCTCGGCCATCAGGGCGTCGTTTACCTGGTAGCCGCGTAGCTGATTGTGGCGGCGTTCGCGCAGGGACGGGGCGTCGTGCATGGACACCCAGGTATCGGTAACCACCAGGTCGGCGCCTGCGACGGCACGGGCCGGATCGCGCTCGATCTCGACGTTCACGCCCTTGGCGCGGGCTTCCTCGATGAAACCGGGCTCGGGATCCAACTGCGGTGGTCCTGAGAAGGTAAAGTCAAAGCCGAACTGTCCGGCGGCGTGGATCAGCGAATGGGTGACGTTGTTGCCATCGCCCAGCCAGGTGACCTTCTTGCCTTTGATCGGGCCGTGATGTTCCTCATATGTCATGACATCGGCCATGATCTGGCAGGGGTGGGAGCGATTGGTCAGCCCATTGATCACCGGAACCGTCGCGTATTGCGCCAATTCCAGCAGCGCCTCTTCTTCGAATGTGCGGATCATGATCAGGTCGACATAGCGGCTTAATACCCGGGCGGTGTCGGCAATGGTTTCCCCATGGCCAAGCTGCATTTCGCTGCCCGAAAGCACAAGCGTTTCCCCGCCCATTTGCCGCACGCCGACATCAAAGCTTACCCGGGTTCGGGTAGACGGTTTTTCAAATATCAGCGCCACCATGTGGTTCTTCAGCGGCTGTTCTGCGTCCGGGGTGCCTTTGGGCTGACCCACGCGGGCCTCTTTCATGGCGCGCGCCTGGGCGATCATTCCGGTCAGGTCCTCGGGGGACGTTTTGTTGATGTCCAGAAAGTGGTTCATGCCTTGGCCTCCAATGCCGTTGCGGCTTTTTCCAGCCGGTTCACGGCCTCGGAAATTTCGTCGTCGGTGATGGTCAGCGCGGGGAGCAAGCGCAGGACGTTGTCGGCGGCGGGAACCGTTAGAACGTGGGCGTCATAGCCCGCCTGTACCACGTCCGTATTGGTCGCCTTGCAGACTAACCCCATCATGAGGCCGGTTCCGCGCACCGCGGAAAAGATATCGGGATGTGTTGCCACCAGCCCTTCCAGCTTCTGGCGCAACAGCCCGGATTTGCGCGTTACTTCGGCAAGAAACTCCGGCGTGTTGATGATCTCCATCACCTTGGCCCCCACCGCACAGGCCAGCGGATTGCCGCCATAGGTCGAGCCGTGGGTGCCTGCGACCATGCCGGATGCCGCCCGTTCGGTTGCCAGCACCGCGCCCAGCGGGAAGCCGCCACCGATGCCCTTGGCGACCATCATGATATCCGGCGTTATCCCGGCGAACTCATGGGCAAACAACCGCCCGGTGCGGCCCATGCCACATTGCACTTCATCAAGGATCAGCAAGCAGCCTGCCGCGTCGCAAAGTGCGCGCAGGGCACGCAAATCCGCATCGGGCATGGGCCGTATGCCACCTTCGCCCTGAATGGGCTCAACCAGAATGGCCGCGGTTTGTGGGCCAATTGCGTCGCCCACCGCATCAAGATCGCCAAACGGCACCTGGCGAAAACCGGGTAGCAGCGGGGCAAAGCCTTTGGTCATCTTCTCGCTACCAGCGGCGGCAATCCCGGCGGCGGACCGTCCGTGAAAAGCGCCCTCAAAGGCAAGGATTTCCGTGCGTTCCGGCGCGCCTGCATCATGAAAATGCTTGCGCGCCATTTTCACCGCCAGTTCGGCGGCCTCGGTGCCGGAGTTGGTGAAGAAAACCGTATCGGCAAAGGTGGCCGCAACCAGCGCATCGGCCAGCGCTATTTGTTCGGGGATTTCATAAAGGTTGGAGACATGCCACAGCTTGCCAGCCTGGGCGCGCAGCACTTCAACCAAGGCCGGATTGGCGTGCCCCAGCGCATTCACGGCAATGCCCCCCCCCATGTCGAGGTATCGCGACCCGTCTGCCGTTATCAGCCAGCTACCGCTGCCTTGGGTGAAGGCAAGGGGAGCGCGGGAATAGGTGGGCAAAACGGAAGCAATCATGGTGGGTTCCTGAAACTGAAGGTCTATGGGTGGCGCAAGGTTTGGCCGGTGTCAAGTTGCGGTGATTTGGAGAATGCGCAAGGGCGCGGGGGATCAAAAAGCTACAGGCACGCAGTGCCGTGGCCGGGCCTGTTAGCGGCGTCGGCGTCGGTCGCAGAGATATGCGTTTGCCTTGATCATGGCAGGCCTCATAGGCGATTTGCGCGCCCTTGTCTATAGGGCTTGCATGCGCGCGCAGGGTGGCTAGAATAGGCGCTTGTTCAAAAGGGCCCGACGAAAGGGGCCAACAATGGGAAAAGCGCATGTCGTGGACGGACGATCGGGTTGAAATCCTGAAAAAGATGTGGGGCGAAGGCCAGTCGGCCAGCCAGATTGCCAAGGAACTGGGCGGGGTTACCCGCAATGCCGTGATCGGCAAGGTGCATCGCCTGGGCCTGTCCAACCGTGCCACCGGCGGCAACAAGGCCGCGGCCAAGGACAAACCCGCCGCCAAAGCGGCCCCCAAGCCCGCGCCGAAAAAGGCGGCTGCCAAGAAACCCGTGGCCGCAGCACCCGAGCCGGCGCCCAAACCGGTTGTGCCAATGCGCAAGCCGATTGTACCCGCAGGCCAGCCATTGCCGCCACAACCTTCGGCCAATGAAATCAGCCCGGAGGCCCTTGCCAGTGTTCGTGAGGTTGAGAAGGGCGCCAAAAAGCTGCATCTGATGGAGCTGACCGAGCGGACCTGCAAATGGCCGATTGGCGACCCGGCAACCGAGGAATTCTGGTTCTGTGGCCTGCCTGCGCAACAGGGAAAACCCTATTGCGAAGCGCATGTGGGGGTGGCATTTCAACCGATGTCTTCACGGCGGGATCGCAAACGATAGGCGGTCAAGACCTTCGTAAAAAGCGCGGCTCTACCGTCCGCGGTTTTCGATATGCGTCAACTGCTTGAGGATCCTTGATTTGACCGGCGGCAGGAAATTTCCCAGCCGTAACGCCGCGTCGCGCAGAAAACGCGCGGGCGGGCGGTCGTCGGTGAACAGGCGCACCAGAGCGTTTGTGCCGTGATAAAGCGGCAGCACGGCGCGGCGATGGGTGGCCTCATAGGCGCGCAGTCCGGCCATGTCGCCAATGTCGCGTCCGGTTGCTCGCGCTTTGCGCACTTCACCGGCCAGCAATGTCGCCCCGGACAGGCCCAGATTGTAGCCATGCGCGGTGACCGGGTGCATGCCAACTGCGGCGTCGCCGATCAGCGCGAACCGCGTGGTGACAAAATCCTTGGCCAGCACGCCGACCAGCGGATAGGCGTGGCGTTCCGTCACCAACTGCATGTGCCCCAGCCGCATGTCAAACCGTTCTGCGATGTCGTTGGCAAAATCCTCGGGCGTCATCGCCAGCACTTCGGCGGTGCGTGCCGAAGGCAAGGTAACCACGACCGAGCTTTTCAAGCCGTGCATCGGCAGAATTGCCAGGGTCTGATCGTAGTGAAAGCACTCGAATGCGGTGTCTTCGTGGCTTGATGCGTGGGTCATTTCGCAAACAATCACCGTGCGGCCGAAATCCGTGCTGTGCGCGCCAATCCCCATTTTTCGCCGCGTGGTGGAAAACCGGCTATCGGCGGCTATGATCAGCGCCGCGTCCAAATTTCGACCATCTTTCAGACCTACCCGTCCGCGCTGGGTGTCGGTGCTTACCTCGACGACTTCGCTGTTGCTTAGCAGGGTCAGACCCGGTTGATCCTTGACCACCGCAAAGGCCGCGCGCCGGATCAGGTGATTGGGCACAATGCGGCCCAGATACTCGGCGCCCGAGCCCTGGCTTGCAAAATGCAAGGCAAAGGCCGAGGCACCGTTCAACACTTTTGCATCGCGGATCGTGCCAATTTCATCGTCGGGAATATGCGCCCACATGCCCAAATCGCGCATGATGGTCTCAGAGGTATGGGTCAAGGCGATGTCGCGCCCGTCCTCAGGCGGATTTGTCAGCACGGATTTGCTGTGCGTTTCGATCAGGGCAATCTCCAGCCCGGCACCGGACAAGGCCCGGGCAAAGCCCAGCCCCGCCGGTCCAGCGCCGATAACGATGATGTCGAAACTGGTCTTTTTGCTGGCGGCCATGTCGCACCTCTTTGTTGCGGGGCGAATATCTGCCTGTTTTGCCGCCTTGGCAAGGGCAGGGCGCGTCTTGGCCCTTCACAAATGTCGGAAATACCGCCATCAGAAGGCATGAGCCAGAACCCGCCAGACCTCCGCCCCGACCGCGCCCGCGCGCGCCTGACCGAACAAAGCCGGCCTGGCCAACCCCGCATTGGTATGGTCAGCCTGGGCTGCCCCAAGGCGTTGGTTGACAGCGAACGCATTCTGACCAGGCTCAGGGCAGAAGGCTATGCCATTTCGCCCGATTATGCCGGGGCGGGCGCGGTGATCGTCAACACTTGCGGGTTTCTTGATTCTGCCAAGGCCGAAAGCCTGGCCGCGATTGGCGAAGCATTGGCCGAGAACGGGCGCGTCATCGTCACCGGCTGTCTTGGGGCCGAGCCGGAATACATCACCGGCGCCCATCCGTCAGTGCTTGCCGTGACCGGACCGCATCAATACGAAGCGGTCCTGGATGCGGTCCATGAGATACTGCCGCCGGACCCTGACCCGTTTGTCGACCTGTTGCCGGCCGCAGGCGTGCGCCTGACTCCACGTCATTTTGCCTACCTGAAGATTTCCGAAGGCTGCAATCACAAATGCAAATTCTGCATCATCCCGGACATGCGCGGCCGCCTGGCTTCGCGCCCGGCGCATGCGGTGCTGCGCGAGGCCGAGAAACTGGTGGAAAGCGGCGTGCGCGAGTTGCTGGTGATCAGCCAGGACACTTCGGCCTATGGCCTCGATCTGCGCCATGCCACCGAGCGCGAGCACCGCGCCCACATCACCGACCTGGCCCGCGATCTGGGTGGGTTGGGCGCATGGGTGCGACTGCACTACATCTACCCCTATCCGCACGTGCGCCAGTTGATCCCGCTGATGGCCGAGGGATTGGTCCTGCCATATCTGGACATACCTTTTCAACACGCCCATCCGGATGTTCTCAAACGTATGGCGCGCCCGGCGGCTTCTGCCAAGGTGCTCGATGAAATAGCCGCCTGGCGGCAGGTGTGTCCGGATATCACCCTGCGCTCGACCTTCATTGTTGGGTATCCCGGAGAGACCGAAGCCGAATTTGAATACCTGCTCGACTGGCTGGACGAGGCGCAGCTCGATCGGGTTGGGTGTTTCCAATATGAGGATGTGGCCGGCGCTGCCTCGAATGCCTTGCCAGGTCATGTTTCGCCGGAAATCAAAGAACAGCGGTGGCATCGCTTTATGGAAAGAACACAGGCGATTTCAGCAGGTAAACTGGCCAAAAAGGTTGGAAAAGTGCTGGAAGTGATTGTTGATGACGTAAATGGTGAGGCTGCGATCTGTCGCACGAAAGCGGATGCGCCCGAGATCGACGGAAACCTGTTTATCGACCAGGGTTTTGCCGGGTTGCGGCCTGGGGATCTGCTCCGGGTCGAGGTGGATGAGGCATCGGAATATGACCTTTGGGGCCAGCTTTCGGATGGCTGACGCCATCCGACCGGGTGGGGGCGCTGCCCCCACACCCCCGAGGTATTTTGGCCAAGATGAAGGGCAGGCTATTCGCCGTAGGGCACCCAGACGGTCTTCACTTCGGTGGCGTAGTCGAGGAATTCGCGCCCTTCGCCGTCGCTGAACCAGTCGCGCATGCGGGCATTATTGACCCATGTACGCTTCAGGTTGCCTGCGCTTTCATGTTCGATCAGGGTGGAAACATCCGCGCCGGAATGGGACCAGACCGCGTCCACATCCAGGTGCCCGGCGAGTGGGGTCGCCAGTTCTGGATGGTGCCCGGTCAGGATGTTGACGACGCCGCCGGGCACGTCCGAGGTGTCCAGCACTTGATAAAAATCTGTCGCAGCAAGCGGGTAGGGTTGGCTGGCCACCAATACAATACGATTGCCCATCGCAATAGCGGGAGCCATCATGCTTATGAGGCCGAGAAGTGGTGCGGAGTCCGGGCAAAATGCGCCAATAACGCCAACGGGCTCGCGCAGGGACAAGGCGATGCCGCGCATTGGCACCCCTCGTGCGGCGCCGTCGAATTTGTCGGCCCAGGCGGCGTAGGTAAACAGCCGGGTTACCGAGGCTTCCACTTCGCGCGCGCCGGTGCGTTTGCCGGTCAGCGCGTTGAGCCGGGAGGCGAACTCATCCGCCCGGGCCTGCAGGTTTTCGCCGATATAGTAAAGGATTTGTGCGCGCAGATGTCCGGTTGTTTTGGCCCAGGCCGTGGCAGCGCGCGCCGCCTCGACTGCATTGCGGAGGTCCTTGCGGTTCGCTTGGCCCGCATGGCCCAAAAGCCTGCCGTTCCTTGACCAAACGGTGCGGGAATAGCCTCCGTCCGGGCGGGTTTGCTTGCCGCCGACATAGAATTTTGCCGTGCGGTCAAGTGCATCCACCTGCGCCCTTTCCGGCGCGGGAAACGCGGGAATGGGTTTGAGCGGGGCGGCTTTGCCACGCGGTTTGGTGTAGGCAGCAAGCCCCTCCAGCCCACCCTCGCGGCCAAAACCCGATTCGCGCACACCGCCAAAGGGGGCGGCGGCGTCAAACATGTTGGAGCCATTGACCCAGACCACACCGGCGGCGAGTTTTGGCGCGATATCCAGAGCCAGATTGATGTTTTCTGACCAGACAGACGCGGCCAGACCGAAGGTTGTGTTATTGGCCAATGCCACGGCCTCGGCCGGGGTCCGGAAGGTGGAAGATACCAGTACCGGCCCGAATATTTCATCTTGCATCAATGGGTTAGAGGTTGTCAGGCCGGTGATCAGTGTCGGCGGATACCAACAGCCATGATTGGGAAGGGGACAGGGCGCCTGAAAGATCTCGCCCTCTGCGCCATGGGCCTCGACCAGGCCGGCCACGCGCGCGACCTGCACCGGATCGACCAGAGCGCCAACATCAATCGACTTGTCCAGCGGATCGCCGATGCGCAGTTTGGCCATGCGCGCCCGCAGGCGCGTGTGGAAGGCCTCGGCAATGCTTTCGGCCACCAAAAGGCGCGAGCCTGCGCAGCAAACTTGTCCTTGGTTGAACCAGATTGCGTCGACCAGCCCTTCGATGGCGGAATCAAGGTCGGCGTCGTCAAACACGATGTACGGCGACTTGCCGCCCAGCTCCAGGGTCAGCGCGATGCCGCGCCCGGCGGTGCTGCGCCGGATGATCCGGCCCACATCGGTCGAGCCGGTGAAAGCGATCTTGTCGATGTCAGGATGGGCGCTCAGGGCTTCGCCAACGCGCCCGTCGCCGGTAACGATGTTGACCACGCCAGCCGGCAGGCCGGCCTCGTCGCATATACGCGCAAACAACAACGCGGTGAGCGAGGTGTATTCGGCAGGTTTCAGCACTACGGTGTTGCCCGTGGCAATCGCCGGTGCGACCTTCCATGCCAGCATCAGCAGCGGAAAGTTCCACGGGATGATCTGGCCGGCGACGCCCAGCGGTTCGCGGTCGGCCATTTCGTTATCCATCAGTTGCGCCAAGCCTGCGTGGTAGTAGAAATGGCGGGCGACCAGTGGAATGTCGATGTCGCGGCTTTCGCGGATCGGTTTGCCGTTGTCCAGCGTCTCCAGCACCGCAAACAGGCGTGCGTGTTTCTGCACCAGCCGCGCCAGCGCATAGAGGTAGCGCGCCCGCCCCGGCCCGCCGCGCGCGGCCCATTTCGGCTGTGCCTTGCGGGC